>JAIBJL010000334.1 GCA_020029545.1 Gammaproteobacteria bacterium | reverse complement strand
GCTGCATGATTGCACGACCCTTTGCAGATACTACAGACGCCGCGCTTAAAGCGCGGCGTTTGCGTTTAGTGCCCCCCAATATCGATCAAGCCGATTAAGGGCCGATCAAGGGCAGATCGAGCGAACCTGAGCCATCATGGAAATTTTTCGCATCTTCACGATTGAAGCGGCGCACCGCCTGCCGCAGGTTCCGCCCGGACACAAGTGCGCGCGGCTGCACGGGCATTCGTTTCGCATCGAATTGCATCTGCAAGGGGCAGTAGATCCGAAGACTGGCTGGGTGATGGACTTTGCCGATGTGCGTCAGGTATT
The DNA here is from genome assembly GCA_020029545.1 of Gammaproteobacteria bacterium. Lineage (GTDB taxonomy): Bacteria > Pseudomonadota > Gammaproteobacteria > Steroidobacterales > Steroidobacteraceae > Steroidobacter. The sequence continues at coordinate 5,390 of JAIBJL010000334.1, read as the reverse complement.
TCAGTCCACCTACGATCGGCTCGACCATCACTACCTGAACGACATCCCGGGGCTGGAGAATCCGACGAGCGAGAACCTGGCGCGCTGGATCTGGGAGCAGATGAAGCCGCTGTTACCGTTGCTCGACAAAGTGGTCGTGCACGAGACGTGCACTAGCGGCTGCGTCTACCGCGGCGACTGACCCACCCACGTTTCGGCCGTTACAACCAGTCGCGCATCCGGTACCACAACATCGCCAGCACCAGCGACGGCATTCGTAACAGCGGGCCGCCGGGGAAGTTGCGATGTCGCAGCTTGGTAAAGAGATCGAAGCGTTCCGCCTGACCGGCCACGGCTTCCGCGATCATCTTGCCGGCAACGCCGGTCAATGCGATGCCATGGCCTGAGAATCCCTGCGCATAATAAATGTTCGGTGCCAGGCGTCCGAAGTCAGGCGCACGCGACATCGTGATGTCGACGTAGCCGCCCCACGAGTAGTCGATACGCACGCCGGCCAGTTGGGGAAACACATTCAGCAGGCGTTTGCGCGTGGCACGAGCCGTATTGAATGGATCGAGTCCGGAGTAGCTGACGCGTCCACCGAAGATCAGCCGGTGGTCGGCGGAGCGGCGAAAATAATCCAGAACAAAATTGATATCGCTGACCGCGACATTGCGTCGCATCAGTTCGGTGATGCGAGCTTCGCCGAGCGCTTCAGTCGCCACGATATAGGTACCGACCGGCATGATGCGATCACGCAACGTCGTTTCCAATCCGTCGACATAGGCGTTGCAACACAAGGCGACAAATCGCGCCTTCACCGAGCCGCGCTCGGTAACGACCAGCGCAGGATCGCTGTGTTCGACTTTCAGCACGGGCGATCGTTCGCAGATCCGTACGCCCGCGGCCCGGGCAGCCGTTGCGAGGCCGAGGGTATAGTTGAGCGGGTGCAGGTGGCCGCTGCGCTCATCATAAAGGCCGGCGCAATAGCGCTCGGTCGCCAGTATCTGCTGAACGGCATCGCGTTCCATGAACTCGACAGGGTAGTTGAAGTACTGCTGCAACTCTTGCTGTTCGACCAGCAGCTCTTCGCGCTGTCGCGTCTTCACCGCCGTGTGCATCTGTCCCCAGTGCAGGTCGCAGTCGATGGCGTGTCGCGTGACGCGTTCCTCGATCAGGTTCAACCCCTCGATCGAGATCTGCCACATGCGTCGCGCCTCATCGAGGCCGACCGCATCGATCAATCTACCGTGGCCGGAAGCGAAGCCCACGATGGCTTGTCCGCCGCTGCGACCCGAGGCACCCCAGCCTACGTGTTGAGATTCCAACAGCACCACGCGATAGCCTTTCTCGGCCAGATGCAACGCCGTCGAACAGCCTGCGATGCCACCGCCGATAACGCAGACGTCGGCCGTCATATCGCCATCGAGCTCATCGAATGGCGCAGCCTGATTGGCGGTGGCGGCGTAGTAGGAGTGGGGACGGTAACTCATTGCAGCCGTTGCGCGGGGTGAACGTCGCCGGCAAACCGCGTGCGTATGAATCTGTACGTCACGAGTTTCGTACGTACCACTCGTATTCGAGTGGCGAGACATGCGATTCGAAGTTCTGCAGTTCGCCGCGACGCGTCGTGACGAATAGCTGCTGGAAATCCGCGCCGAAATAGTCGCGAATGAATTGACTGCGTTCGAATGCCAGTGCGGCTTCCGGCCAGGTGAGCGGCAGTCGCGTCGTGTGATCCTGATACGCGTTGCCCTGCAGCGGCGGCCCGGCGTCGATTCGCTGCGTCATCCCATGGTGCATGCCGGCCAGTACGGCGGCGGCGAGCAGATAGGGATCGGTAACGACGATACGAATTGGCCGTAGCGGCAAAGATCAGCATGGCATCGCTCATGGTCGCGGCCAGCCCGCCAATCGCATGCCGCAGCGCTGGCGAGCCTTCGGGATGATGATCCGCAAACACATTGACGCCGTGCTCGTCGAGCAGGCTGACATGAATATGCGCGCCGCTGCCGGCCATATCGGCATACGGTTTCGGCATGAATGTCGCTTCCATGCCGTGCCGGATGGCAATGGCACGGACCAAGCGCTTGAAGCGGATGGCTTCATCGCAGGCGGGCAAAGCATTGTTGGAATGCTGCAGGTTGACCTCGAACTGGCCGGGCCCGTATTCGGCGAGCGCGGTGCCGGAGGGAATCTGCTGTAGCGCGCAGGCGGCGGAAATCTCGGCAAGGATCGCTGAATACTCGTCGAGATCGGTCATCGAATTGATCTGCGTGCGATGTTCGCGTCGCCCCGAGAGCGGTAGTACGGGTGGCTGCACCCGACCGCTCGCGGTACGTTGCGGATCGAGAAAGTAGAACTCGAGTTCGATCGCGATCACTGGCGTGAGGCGCAGCGCGGTGAATCTCTCCAGCACGGCGGCGAGTCGATGCCGCGGATCACCGAAAAACGGTGAGCCATCGTGATCGCGCATCGACACCTGCACTTGTGCGGCAGCTTCGTTGTGCCACGGAATCGGCAGCAGCGTCTGAGCAATCGGCACGCAGGAACGATCGGCGTCGCCCTCATCGAAACCTAGCCCGGCTTCCTGGATGGTGCCGCCCAGCACATCGAGTGCAAAGATCGAACCGGGCAGGGCGAAGCCGCCCGCATAGACCTGCTGGAGTTCGTCGATAGTTACGCGCTTGCCGCGATTGATTCCGCACAGATCGGCCAGCAGCACGTCGACAAAGCGCACCTGGGGGTGGCTGCGGCGCAGGGCTAAGACGTCTTCATCTGTATCGGGCGTCGTCATGATGGGGGTCTGTTTAAAATTCCCTGATCGCATCGTGGGTTGAGCGGAGGCGCAGGATAGCGATGCGTCCGGCCAAACCGCAAGCAAAAGCCATCCGTAGGTACACATGCAAAGCCTTGTATGGCCTGAAATTAGCGGCCCTCGGTAACTTCTGACCGAGCCAGTCGTCGTTGAGTGTGCTTAAATGCGCTCTCTCCGCGACGCCAGCACCTTCGCTGTTCGTTGAATATATTAAACGTTTATGGTCAGGAAACCGCTTATCGGGATCCCTGCGGACCGCCGTCTGCTGGGTCATCACTACTTCCACTGTGTCGGGGAGAAGTACATCCGTGCGGTGGCAGGCGGCGCCGACGCCGTGCCGCTGCTGATTCCGGCGCTGGGCGATGAATCGGTAGGTGACGATTTGCTGGATACGCTGGACGGCGTGTTGCTGACCGGTAGTCCATCGAACGTCGAGCCCCACCGGTACGCGGGGCCGCCGAGTGCGCCGGGCACATTGCATGATGCGCAGCGCGATGCCACGACACTGCCGATGATTTCGCGACTGGTCGACGCCGGCATCCCGCTGCTGGCGATCTGCCGTGGTTTTCAGGAGGTGAACGTCGCTTACGGCGGCACACTCTGGCAGAAGCTTCACGACGTGGAAGGTTTCAACAATCATCGCGAGGACACCGCAGCGCCGCTGGACGAACAGTACGGCCCGGCGCATGAGGTGCAACTGGTACAGGGTGGATTGCTGGAGCAACTCGCGGACGCGAGCACCTTGCACGTCAATTCGCTGCACTCGCAGGGCGTGCAGACGCTGGGTCGCGGATTGGAAATCGAAGCCCGCGCGCCGGATGGTGTGATCGAGGCGTTCCGCGTGCGCAGCGCGCAGGCCTTTGCTCTGGCCGTGCAGTGGCACCCGGAATGGAAGTATCAGGACAACCCATTTTCACGCGCATTGTTCGCAGCCTTCGGTAAAGCTGCCCGAACGCGCGCTTCGAGGCAGTCAACATGAGTCTCATTAAGCAGTTCTGCAAGGAACACGGTATCTCGGAAATCGAGGCCGTCATTCCCGACATGGCGGGCGTGCATCGCGGCAAGATCATGCCCGCGGCAAAGTACGCGGAAGAGGAAGGCATGCGCCTGCCGGAAAGTATTTTTCTGCAGACGGTGACCGGCGACTATCCCGATGACGAGCGTGCCATCAGTCCGGCGGAAATCGACATTGTCATGAAGGCCGATCCGAGCACGATTCGCGTCGTACCCTGGGCCGCCGAGCCCACCGCGCAGGTGATTCACGACAGCTTCTATTCCGATGGCCGCCCCGTCACGATGGCGCCGCGCTACGTATTGCAGCATGTCCTCGAACTCTACGCACAGCACGGTTGGGATCCTGTCGTCGCGCCGGAGCTGGAATTCTTTCTGGTAGACCCGAACATCGATTCGGACTATCCGCTCAAGCCGCCCGTCGGTCGCTCAGGGCGTCCGGAGATCGGTCGCCAGTCGTACTCGATTGCGGCCGTCAACGAATTCGATCCGTTGTTCGACGATGTGTACGCGTTCTGTGAAGCGCAGGACATCGAGATCGATACGCTGATTCACGAAGACGGCGCCGCGCAGATGGAAATCAATCTGCTGCACGGTAACGCGATGTCGTTGGCCGACCAGGTGTTTCTGTTCAAGCGCACCGCTCGGGAGGCCGCGCTGCGCCACAAGATGTATGCAACCTTCATGGCGAAGCCGATGGCGCGCGAGCCGGGCAGTGCCATGCATATTCACCAGAGCATCATCGATCGCCGCACCGGCAGCAATATTTTCAGCGATGCCGAAGGCCGGCCTTCGCCGCTGTTCTTTTCGCATATCGCGGGATTGCAGAAATACCTGCCGGCTGCGATGTCGCTGTTCGCGCCGAATGTGAATTCGTATCGCCGCATCACGCGGCATCTGTCGGCGCCAATCAATACGCAATGGGGTTACGACAATCGCACCGCGGGCTTGCGCGTGCCGGTGTCGAATCCCGCCAATCGTCGTGTCGAGAACCGGGTCGGTGGTGCGGACGCGAATCCGTATCTTGCGATCGCCGCGTCGCTGGCTTGCGGTTACCTCGGCATGGTGGAAGGGCTCAAGCCCACCGAACCGATCGCCGGCAGTGCCTACGACTTGCCGTTTTCGCTACCGCGCAATATCGAAGACTCGCTGCGCCTGTTGCGCGAATGCCGGCCGTTGATCGACATCCTCAGCGAGCGCTTCGTGATCGCTTATACGGCGGTCAAGGAAAACGAATACGAAACATTCCTGCAGGTGATCAGTTCGTGGGAGCGAGAGCATTTGCTGCTCAACGTCTGAGCGCGGAACGGGCGAGGGGCCTGGGGCCTCGGGCCTGGGCCAGAACAGGAATCGAAGACGGCGCGTCCGGATCAAGTTGAAGGTGGATGATGAGTATTCAAGAAAATTACCAATTCAGTTTGTCAGTCAGGGACGCTGTGCTGGCCCAAGCCCCACGCCCCAGGTCCCAGGCCCGTATTCTCCGCATCGACTCCCGCCGCTTCCGGTAGCCACCATGAATCCAGCGAGTGCGAATCCCTATATCCCTTCGCGCTCAACCGAGGAGTGGCAGGCGCTGGATGCC
>JAIBJL010000333.1 GCA_020029545.1 Gammaproteobacteria bacterium | reverse complement strand
TCGTCAGACCGTCCGTGTCCTGTCCGACGATGAGGTGGCCTTTCTCCAGACGCAGCACGCGCTGCGCTTCGACACCGAAGGCACGCAGGCCGGCCGCCGCACCGGCCGCCAGCAACGCGTCCCATACTGCCAGCGCCTTCGAGAACGGCACATGGATCTCGTAACCCAACTCACCCACGAAGCCCACGCGCATGAGCCGGACAGGAATCGTTGCAAGCGTCGTTTCGCGCACGCCGAGATACGGGAACGCCGCGTCCGTCAAATCGATCGGTACCAGCGGCGACAGCACGGCGCGACTCGACGGTCCGGCAAGATTGAAGGCAGCACGATGTCCGGTGACGTTCACCAGCACGCAGTCCATGTCCCACAGCGCATTCAACCGCAGCAGCTCTCGATAGACCGCAGCGGAACCGCCGGTGGTGGTCGTGAAGTAGTATGCATCGTCGCTCAATCGTGCGATGACACCGTCGTCGATGATCGTGCCCGCTTCATCGAGCATCAATGCGTAGCGCGACATCCCGACCGCCAGATCGGAATACCTGCCGGTGTACACGCGATCCAGGAATTCGCCGGCCTGCGGACCGTAGATCTCGAGCTTGCCCAGCGTACCCACGTCGATGAGGCCGACTGACTCGCGCACGGCAGCGACTTCAGCCGCGATCGATTGTTCGCGTGTCTCGCTGTCGCGGCGATAGTACTCGGGGCGCCGCCAATTACCCGCCCACATCCACACCGCACCCAGCTGTGCATGACGAGCCTCGATGGGCGTCGCCCGCTGCGCTGTAAAACCGCGACCCGCAAGATGCTTCATCGGCACCGGGTGATACATCGGCCGGGCCGTCGTCAAACCGATCTGATCGGGGGACAGCCCGCGAACGCGGGCCAGCACCTGAGCTGCGTTGACATTCGAATGCTTGCCCTGCGAAGGGCCCATGCCCACCGTGGTGTAGCGCTTCAGCAGCTCGATGCTGTCGAAACCCTCCTGCGCGGCATTCTCGATATCGTGCACCTGCAGGTCTTCGTCGAAGTCGATGAAGTCCTTGCCGCGCGGATGCGCCACGATGCGAGTGGCCGGTTGTTTCATGCGGACTGGCGGCTGCCCGACACCGGCAGCGACCTCCAGTCCCGCGTGCGCCGCAGCGGCAATGCCCGCCCGTTGTCCATCGAGAGCACGCGCGTCGCGCTTGAACACGCCATTGACCCGACCCGCGACGAACGTCCCTGCAGGCAGCTTGTCCGGCAGATACATTTGGGTCGCGACATCGAATCGCACCGTGCCGCCGGCCTGCAGCAGCAGCTGCGACGCAGCGGCCCATGTTCCGCTGATCACCAGCGCATCGCACTCGATCGACTGCGGCTGCTTGTCCACCATCAAGCCGGTCTTTGCCACGACGACTCGTCGCAGGCAGCCAGCGGTATCGGGATGCGCTTCCATCACGACGCGCCCCGTCAGCAACTGGACGCCACGTTCCTTCAGTCGCCGCGTCAGTTCGTGATCGGGTGTCTGCGCCTGCTGTTCGATGACATGCGTTACCTTGATGCCATGACGCAGGAATTCCAGCGTGGCGGCATAGTCCTCCGGTGTGCGTGCTGCAACAACCACCGCGCGGCCGACCGCCACTGCGTGGCGCCGCAACAGTCGCAATGCGGCGCTCATGAGCACGACACCGGGCAGATCGTTGTTGCGGAAGACGGCCGGTTGCTCGATCGCGCCGGTGGCCAGTACTACCGCTTGCGCACGTATCTTCGTCATGCGCTGCGGTTCGATGGCGGCGATCCAGTGATCCGCGTAATAGCCCGCCACGACGGTGCCGTCGAGCACATCGACATTCGGATAGCCATCGAGCATCGACAGCACGGCAAATTCGCTGGTCGCCTCGGCCACCGGATTGTCCGAACGATAGGGATGCGTCGTTTCATCGATCAGAATGACCGACGCGCCGGCATCGGCGGCGGCACGCGCTGCGCTCACGCCGCTGACACCGCCACCAATCACCAGCACATCGCAGAAGGCATAGCGTTTCGCGGTGCGGCTGCGTTCGGCCTTCAGTCCAATGCGACCCAGCCCACTGAAGCCGCGAATCAGTTGCTCCCAATACGGAAACAACGCTTTCGAATGAAAAGCCTTGTAATAGAAGCCCACCGGAAGAAATCTGGCCAATGACTCCAGCCACCGCCCGGAGTCGCGCCATAAGCCGCCGAACGTGTTGACTGCCCGAACCTCCATGCCGGCGGCGAGCGCAACGATATCGCCCCGCACGTTCGGGACGGCGCCGACCTGGAACAACGCATTCACGTCGTGATTGGCAAACGACAGAATGCCGCGCGGCCGGTGATACTTGAAGCTACGCCCGAGAATCATCACGCCGGATGCCGCGAGCGCCGCACTGAGCGTATCGCCGGCAAAGCCCTCGAACGCCTTGCCTTCGAAGGTGAACGCCAGCGCTCGACTGCGATCGATGATTTCACCGGGCACCGGCGGCAGTCGATACATCATGATGCCGCCGACTCGCGCAGCCGATCCGCCGAGTAGGTCGCGATGACGACATCACGCAGCGTGTCGCGCTCGGCGATAAACCAGTAACCCGACGCAATGTGACACCACCACTCGCGCTTCACGCCCGGCACACTACTGCGATTGAAAACGTAGTCGCTCCACTGCTCATCGGTACAAGTGTTCGGATGCGGCATAGGGCGAACTTCACCCCCGTAAGCAAACTCGCTCACGGGTCGGACACCGTTCAGTGGGCAGGTGAGCAGCTTCATGAGGGAGAGAAAGAAATTTCCACGGGGATCACGGGGGAGGAAACAGAACTCAATGATTGACGCGCCGAAAGCATACTGGCGCATTCATTCCCACATGCGAATACCCTGTTCAGAACAGATTCTGTTTTCATGCATTGACCCCGTGATCCCCGTGATCCGATCCCTGTGGAGATCTTCCATCTCCGCCTTTAATGACCTACCGACGCCGCGCCTTTTTCGCCCGTCAACTCGAAGCGTTTGAATCGGTCCCAGCCGAATCCCTGAATCAGTTCGTGATTGCTGCCGGTCGCCACGGTATGGCTCATGGTCTTGCCGGACACCGGCGTCGCCTTGAATCCCCACGTGCCCCAGCCTGCATCGAGATAGAAACCTTCCACGGGTGTCGTCCCCATGATGGGCGCGAAGTCGGGCGTCATGTCCGCAAGTCCGGCCCATTGCCGGACGATCTTCACTTCGGACAGGAACGGAAACAGATCCAGCATGTGCGTCGACAAGCTCTCGGTGAAGTCGAGCGTCGAGCGCGCCTGATGCAGCTCATAGGGATCGAGCGTCGAACCCATCACCAATTCGCCACGCGCAGTTTGCGATATGTATACATGCAACGAGCCCGAGACGACGATGGGGTCCAGCCAGCGCTTCAGCGGCTCCGACACCATCGCCTGCAACGGATGAATATAGATCGGACTGCGCAGGCCAACCATGTCAAGAATTCGAGGTGTGAATCCGGCGACCGCGCATAGCACCTTCGCAGTCTTGATATTGCCACGACTGGTCTTGACGCCGACAACCCGCCCCTTCTCGATCACGATTCCAGTCACTTCAGTTTCCTGGTGAATCTCCACACCGTGCGCATCGGCGCCGCGCGCGTAACCCCAGGCGACGGCGTCGTGCCGCGCGATCGCACCCGGTTCGTGATACAGCGCTCCGAGAACCGGCATGTGCCCACCGCACTCGATGTCCATCATCGGCAATGCGTTTTTCACGAAGGCCGCATCGACGACTTCGGACTGCACACCGAAGTGTTTGTTGACTTCTGCACGCCAGCGCATGGTGCGCATCGATGCATCGGTATGCGCCAGCGTGAAGTGTCCGCGCTGCGCATAGAACAGATTGAAATCGAGTTCCTGCGACAGATCGCGCCACAGCCGCAAACTCTCGTCGTAGAAACGCACCCCTTCGGGTGTCAGATAGTTAGAGCGGATAATCGTGGTGTTGCGGCCGGTGTTACCGCCGCCGAGGTAGCCCTTCTCCAGCACCGCGACGCTGCGGATGCCCTGCTCTTTCGCCAGGTAGTACGCGGCAGCCAATCCATGCCCGCCGCCGCCGATGATCACGACATCGTAAGCGTCGCGCAGCCGCTCCGGCCGACGGAACATGCGCGGCTCGGTGTAGCGACGCGACAATCCTATTTTGAGGAGCTTGAGCATTGCGGGCGATGGTGAGTCGTGAGTGGTGAACAGATTAAAGGGATGCCACTTGGATATTTGCGCCTGCGACTCAACTCGAACCTGCTACCTGGCCGCCAGGGCCTGGGGCGTGGGGCCTGGGTAGATGACTCGAAATCCATGCACCGGCGTGTATGCCGACCCGTTTCTTCCTTCCCAGGCCCCACGCCCCGGGCCCTCTCGGGCTGGCCAGCGAAATTCGCTAATTTTCAAGCTTCCGGTTTCGGCCCGATCGTATCGGCCATGGCGCTCGTCAATGGCTTCATGAAGAACGAGTCCTGCGGCATCAGGCGAACTTTGATGTCGTGCCTTGCCAGCGCCTCGGCAACCACCGGTCCGATGGCTGCCACTTCCACTCGCTCAAGCGCGCGCTTCACCAGTTCGAGCGGCCCCACCGTGAACAATCGCTCCACTTGCGGCGTGCTGGTGAAGGCGATGATGTCCACTGCGCCGTTCGCCATCTGCTGCAGCAGCGCCTGTACTGCGCTGTCGGCCGCTTTGTCGGCATAAATATACGGCGCGACGGTGAGCGTGCGTGCGCCCGCCGTGCGCAGTGCATCCATGAGCGGCTGATTCGGCTCAGTGCCGTAGAGCTGCACGCCGACCACCTTGCCTTCCAGAACCTCATTGCTCAGCGATGCGATGACACCAGCGGTGGTCGGCGTTTCCGCAGCAATGTCGGGCTTGAGACCCAGCTCGCGCAGTGCGCGCGCCGGCTTGGGGCCGCGGGTGATCTTGCGCACCCGACCCAGCTGTTCGATGAATGGTGTCCGCAATTCGGCCGCATGCCGATCGATGCAGGCGAGGATGCGACGCAGACCTTCGCCCGTCAGCAGCACCAAGTAGTCACACTCAGCCGCATTGAAGCGGCGCACCCAGGCGAGCACCGGCTGCGGATCGGGCGCATCGAGGATCGCTACCAGCGGGCAGCGCAGCACGGTGGCGCCGCGACGTTCGAGCATCGACGCGAACACATCGAGTTCGCGACTTTCCGGCACCGCAATCTGGCGCCCTGACAAGGTATGTTCCTGCATGGACTGAAAGTACGTGGCAACCCAGCGCGGTGCAAGATGGTCCTGCCACGGTTGGCCACAATTGCACTTCGAGTCGCGGCCGTGCCTCGGGGTCGCTATCATGGCGCCCCGCATTGACAGTCATACCGGGCGCCCGTAGCTCAGCTGGATAGAGTACTGCCCTCCGAAGAAGTCAAGCGTAGGTTCGAAGCGCGGTAGAATGTGAAAAGGAATCAAGAGTTTCTGAACGTACGCTCTTGATGCCGTGCTGGCGGAGTGACCAACGCGTGACCAACCGTCGATCGGCTCTCGCGGACCAAACAGATAGACTTTCAAGCACGCGCCCGTAGCTCAGCTGGATAGAGTACTGCCCTCCGAAGGCAGGGGTCACTGGTTCGAATCCAGTCGGGCGCGCCAACTCAATAAAATCAATCACTTACGAGTGTCCGATCGGGGCAATATCACCCCAAACGCATTTCGTTTTTGGTCACTCCTGGTCACTCCTGATCGCACGCCG
>JAIBJL010000613.1 GCA_020029545.1 Gammaproteobacteria bacterium | reverse complement strand
CATGCCCTTGTTGTTCTTGAGCACGCCGCCACGGACGACGGTGCACGTGATCTCGCCGCCCCGCTTGCCGTCGACCCTGATCTCGAGGTTGCCGTCGTCCAGCAGGATACGGCTGCCGACGACGACGTCATCCGCCAGCGCTGCGTAAAGTGAGGGAATCAGGGCCGCTGTGCCCGGTACCTCGCGTGTCGTCACCTGAATTGTCTGGCCGTCAGCGAGCGTGATCGGACCGCCGGGGAAGACGCCGGTGCGGATCTTCGGGCCGCACAAATCGGCGAACACGGCCACGTGCGCCTTGTAGGACTCGGCGACGGCGCGGATCGCGGCGTAGGCGGCACGGTGTTCGTCGTGTGTTCCGTGCGACATGTTGAGGCGCAAGACATTGACGCCACCGCGGATGAGAGCGTCAAGAACCGCGGGATCGCGAGACGCCGGTCCGATCGTGGCGACGATCTTGGTGCGCCGGTACTTGAGTAGTGTCGCGCCGGTGCTGATGGCCATGGCAGAGTCCTTACGGAGGCTGAAGCTGTGTCGAAGAAATTTCGGGCCGCGACTCTTGTATCGAGTCGCGTGCGGCCACATGCGGCGGTGGGACGGTCGGCAGCGCCAGAACCCGGCGCTTGTTTCGCTCCCCGGGATGCAAGGATAGGGAATTCAGCCGCGCGAGTCCAAGCTTTACTGGCACGCTCGATCCTCCTGTTCGGCGCGAGGCCCGGATATTCCACGGGATTCGCCCGGACGTGCGCCGGACTGAAGCACGCGTCGCTCACCCGATGGCTGAGTTCCGTTGCTGCCAGTGACCTATCCGAGAGCAGGGTGGGCCCTGATCCAGTCGGTTGCGAATTGACCGACCCGTACTACCTGCGTCGCACGGCCGATGGTGCGTCGCGAACAAGCGGCGGACGAAAATCTTGCCCGTTTCGACTCGGAATGTCTGGAGGAACTGCTGGGCGATGCGATGGCAACCGAATCGCGGATTTCGTCGATTCAGCTCGACCATGGCTGCGAGAAGGAGTTTGCTGTCAATGGGGAAGCATTCCGTGAATTGACGGGTGAAGGTGCAAGCCATGCTAGTCAACTGGACGCTGGAACCTTGCTCGGTGTCGCAACAACCGGTCGCAGCGCGATTCGGATCGATTGCGTTCCGTTTGCGAATGGCCGACTTGGATCGCGCTGCCCGATCGGCATAGGTGGAGCGAGTGGCACGGGCCTGGTTCGTCGGTAGCTCGCCGCGTGGGTAGCGATCTTTGGGATCGCGATCCGTGCCGGCTTGGGCGCTACCGGCAGTTGTCGGCAACGCAGGCGGCGATTCCACGATGCCGCATCGACAAACTGCGTTCGAGGCATGAGCACGGAGCGAACCGTGCCGCCGGATCAGAACGGTCCGGGTTCCGGCTCGTTTGGTTCATCCGAAGGCGCAGCTTGCATGGCGTAAGCTGGCGTGGCGGGCATGGGTTTCACGGCGGAAGCGCTCGGTGTCGCCACGGGAACCGCTGCGACTACAGACCGATGAAACGGATCGGGAAAGGTCGTGTGGAGAACGAGGTTCAGGACATGAATGCTGCCGCCCAAGGTCGCCGCAAGGAGCACGGTGACGGCCACAGCCTTTCCTAGGCTTCGGAGCGTTCGTGCGTGGACTGCGAGCCGGGTGGGACGATGGAATTGAAGAAGTATGCTTTGCATGACAATGACTCCAGGTGTCCAAGTGCGATGTGTTTCTGGATGCGCGGGTGTCAGCGCATCCGTCGGATCGGCACCACGCCCAAGAGGCGACGAGGTGACCCATTTCGTTGACGATCCGGCGCCGGATCGGCATGGTGAGTAACCAGGCGAGCGGCTTGGCGATCGCGGCTGAGCGTTTTGCGAAAATTTGCCGAACCGCAAGCCGAGCGTCCAGCGTCAATGCCATAGGAGTACCTCTAGCGGTCCGGTACGTCATACGAACTTCACGGGGCAGCCACAATTGTTTCGTTTGTTTCAAGCGCCTGGCATAGCATGAGTCGGCAGCACGTCAAGCGGGCGTTGAAAGTGGCGAGGTCGAACCGGAGATCGCAAAATGCTTGCGCCGCGGTTCAAGTGGTGCGCGATCGGTCCGCCGCATCGGCCGAACGCAAGCATCTTCTGCGGTATGCATGAGGAAATCGTGTGCGCCCTGTTCATGAACCGCCCGGTGCGGACCCGCATGCCGGGTGGTGCGGGGATGGCCGGTTAGAAGCCGGCCCTTACCCGATTAGGCGTAGCGGTGAACATAGCCTGGCACAGCTGGCGATGAAGGTGCACGGAGCGGCCGAACGACATAGCTACGCGTTTGAACCAAACGAACGGCATAGGCGAGCCGAAGCGGCGATAAGCATTGCCGCCACCAAGAACCAAAACGCCGCCGTGCCGACTACCCAAATGAGGTGACCGGAGAAACCGTTTGGGTAGCCCGCAAAGGCCCCACCGAGCGTGGCCCACCACAGAAACTCACCGGGCGACGCAAAGCCCTCGGCCAGATGAGACAGGCGGACAGGTAGCGGCCCGCCAGAAGACCAACGCACAACAGCCACCGCAACTGCGCTTGCGACCAGAGACAAGACTGCAACTGCGAACCAAGTGCGGGCGCGTACGGCGGAGCGCTTCGGCGACATGGCGCTAGACACGACGTGCTTCGGTACGCCTAACGCTTGGCATCAGCGGCGGCGCGCAGCGCCGTCCGTTGCATGCCGTTAGGCAGCACGTTACCGGGCCTGGCGTGGCTTTGAGCCACAGCGATTTCCCGCTCGGTAAGTAGAGAGAGACTGCATGGTACTTTCGGTGTTGGCAGCCATGTTCTCCGCCTCAACGGAGCCAAGGCGAGCGCTGCGGGACCGCAGCGTGCTGATGCCGGCCGGACCCATGACCGAGAGAACGTAGCCGGCAGCGAGGCGATGAACCGAATCGAGGCTTCCGAGGACTTCAAGGTCTTGCTCGGTGACGGCATCGCGCAGTGCAAGAGTGGTGCAGACGTTGGCGCCTCTAGTCATGTGACCGTGGCCAACGTTGCTGTCGATGATCTTTGCCAGCGCCTTGTAGCGCCCGGACTGTGTCGACGCCGACGGCGCCGCAGAGGCAATGAGGTTGGCACCAAGCAGGGCGATTGAAACGAGCAAGTGGTGCATGTTGGGTACGCTACGCATTGTGCGGCCAAACGAATGAAAGGGACTTCCCCGTCCCGAGGTC
>JAIBJL010000332.1 GCA_020029545.1 Gammaproteobacteria bacterium | reverse complement strand
TTCGCGCAGGTAGCGCATGGATTTCCAAAGGGAGCCCGCAACAAGCTCGGCAAGGAGCTGACGCGCATCCAGATGGGGTTGCAGCCACGCGATGGGAAATGGCTGACGAGCATCGGGCCCGGTGTGCAGGAGATCCGCATCGCGGACAACAAGGAAGCATATCGGGTGATTTATGTGGCGAAGCTCGCGGACTCAATCTACGTCCTGCATGCCTTCCACAAGAAGGCGAAGAGCGGGATCGAGACTCCGAAGGAAGAGATCGACGTTGCGAGCAGTCGCTACAAGGAGCTTTTGAAGTCACTGTCCAGGAGGTAACCAGGCCATGAGTCGCAACCCTTTTCTCGATCTCGGCTTCCCGCGTGAGGAAGCCACTGCGCTCCATATCCGCGCCCAACTTGCGTCGGCAATCGAGCAGTACATTGAGCGCAAAGGCTGGAGCCAGGCCGAAGCCGCGCGCACGCTCAAGGTGCCGCAGCCGACCATCAGCAAGATCGTCAACGGGAACATCGAGAAGCTCTCGATCGACTACCTCATCAAGCTCATGGTTCGCGCGGGTCTATCCGTCAACGTATCAACCGGGCGCGCATCCCGTCGTACCGCTAACCACACAGCCGCGGCGGCGTGAGTGTCATCCGATGAGCCGCAGTTGCAAGAAAGTTCCGATCGTCGGCATGAGCACCGCGCGCAGCGATCAGCCGTTCAAGCGCGATGAGCATCGCCGCGAGCGACGCACCGTAAGGTCGTTGCTCGGCGCCAGCCTCGATGTCGATGATCGACGGCTGCACAAACAGTCCTACGGCGATCCCGCAAAGGCGCCGAAGGACGGCAAGCAGTTCTGGCGAGATCCGCTCGCGTCGAGAAAATGAATCACTGAGCGAGGTGGAGTGGCGCGCGAACACCACCCCAGCCTCTACAACCGACACGGGAGCACCGTGACGAAGCACGAAAACCAAGATACCGCCAAAGGCCGGACTGCAGTACGCGGCGCGAGCTACGTGAATCGCTTTGCGTTTTTGGACGAAAGATGGCCGGTGCGCCACGAAAGCCCGGCGGCTGATCTGCTCGACATCGCGCAGAAGCTGATTCCGGGCGACAAACCTCCACCAGCGATTGCAGCAGGCGACGACCAGCGATCTGCGTTTTGCCAACGGGTACGAATCAACGCAGTCGCAGGGTTTCTTCGTATAAAGCTTCGTATTTTTGGCCCTGGGCGTCCCAGGAGAAATCCTGCGCCATGCCATTGAGCATCATCTGTAGCCAGGCGTCCTGGTCCTGGAACAGATCGAGTGCGGTGTGCAGCGCCCAGCGAATACCCTGGACATCGAAGTTGTTGAACACGATGCCGGTGCCCTGGCGCGTTGCGCCGTCCCACATCTGGACCGAATCGGCGAGTCCACCGGTGCGGCGTACGATAGGTACCGTGCCGTATTTCAGGCTGTACATCTGGTTGAGCCCGCACGGTTCGTACATGGAGGGCATCAGGAACATGTCGCTGGCGGCTTCGATCAGGTGCGCCACTTCATCGTTGTAGCCCCGTGTGAACGAAACGCGCTCGGGGAAGCGTTGCTGCAACAGGGCGAAGAAGTCTTCGTAGCGGGGCTCGCCACTGCCCAGCACGGCGAGCGATAAATTGCGGCTGATCAGGAATTCCGGCAGCACATCGAACAACAGGTCGAAGCCTTTCTGCGATGTCATGCGCGACACGATACCGAGCAGCGGCCGATCCGCATGACGCGGCAGATTGAACCAGTCGAGCAGCGCATCCTTGGTGCGCTGTTTGCCGCTCAGGTCCTGTGGATCGAAGTGATGTTTGAGATAGCGATCGGTCGCGGGATTCCATTCGCCGTAATCCACGCCGTTCAGAATGCCGACGACGCCGTCGGTGCGGGCGCGCAGTGCATCGAGCAGGCCGTGCGCGCCTTCGGGCGTGCAGATTTCCTGTGCATACGTCGGACTCACCGTCGTGACGCGATCGGCATGACGTACGCCTTCCCGCATCCAGTTGAAATGACCCGCGCCGGTTTCCGGCGCCAGTAACGAATACAGATTGCCGCCGACGTCGTAGATCGTGCTCGAAGGGAAATCACCCTGATAACCGATATTGTGAATCGACATGACGGTGCGGGTAGGCTCGAACAGGCGATCCCACGCATACAGCGACTTCAGCAATACGGGCAACAGGGCGGTGTGCCAGTCGTTGCAATGCATGATTTGTGGTGCAAAGCCCAGGCGCTGACAGGAATCGAGAATCGCGCGCTGCAGAACCAGGAATCGCAGATGCTCATCCGGTCCATTCGTGTACAGCGAGGCGCGATCGAATACCTGGGGGCAATGCACCAGGTACACCGGCATCTGAGTCCCGGGCAGTTCACCCTTCGATAACGAGAACCAGTAGGTGTGAGGGCCGAGTCGCAGCTCCCCGTTCTGGACCGCATCGACCGGTTGCAGATTCAGCGAGGCCGTGCCGATGCTCGAGTACAAGGGCATGAAGAGCCGCACATCGTGTCCGGCGCGATGCAGATACCGTGGCAGCGCACTGGCGACATCGGCGAGACCGCCGGTCTTGGCAAGGGGTGCTATTTCGGAAGCGGCGAAGCAGATTCGCAGTGGCATTGGTTCGGGAATCTCAAGGCGTGCAGCAAAAATGTCGATTATCCGGCCGGCAGGTTACGAAAATGCGACCTACATGGATGTAGGAAGTGCCGAGCTGTGTCGGGAACACAGCCGGCCGACCTACATGGATGTAGGAAGTGCCGAGCTGCGTCGGGAACACCGCCGGCCGACCTACATGGATGTAGGAAGTGCCGAGCTGTGTCGGGAACACCGCCGGCCGACCGCATGCGATGAAAGTAGTGTTCTTACCATTCACCACTCACCACTCACCACTCACTATTCACTTCCATGCGACTTGTCGTCTGCATCCGCGCCATTCGGCCTGGCAGGTTCGCGCGGTGCCGAGAAGGCGGCAAACATGGTTTCCTGCATCTTGCCCCAGACTTCGAGATTCTGGCGGGTCAGCTCCGACATGGCACTCAGCGGCGCGCTGGTCATCATGCGTGACAGCTGGGCCTGCACGACCTCCTGTTGCCGCATGAAGGTTTCGACGCTTTTCTCCAGGTAGGTACTGAGAAATCCCTGCAGCGAGTTGCCGTAGAAGCGGATCAGCGACTCCAGTACCGGTGTAGACAGGATCGGCCGACCGAACTGTTCCTGATCGGCAATGACCTGCAGCAGAATCAGGCGCGTGATGTCTTCATTGGTCTTGTCTTCGATGATCTTGATGCGCTCGCCGGCGATGACCAGCTTGCGAATGTCATCCAGCGTGATATGACGACTCTGCGAGGCATCGTACAGGCGCCGGTTCGCATATTTCTTGATCAGGCGTTCTTCGCTCATGCGCAGCCTCGCTGCTGTTTTTTAAGAGAGAATGCGCCTGCGGGAAGACGCGCCAGCCAGTTGGCAAGTCACGGTACTGTAACGACGCGGATTTGGCATCGCAACAAGACCGGCCGGAGGGGTCGGAGGTCCGGACGGGTAGCGGACCGCAAATGCTGTCGGAAAGCCTCGCAAGACAAGAGCTTGCGAAGCGAGTCTGGCGCTGATGAGGACATCGGCGGACGGTGCCGGCTGGCGTCGCACGGGGCTGGTCGCGGCGGAGTAGACGAAAGTGAGGGTGCATGGTCGATTCGTCTGACGGTAAGACTGCCTGGGCAGAGCAGTGGATTGCGCAGCAGCGAGCGTTGCTGGAGCAACTATCGGTGACCGAGAGGGCGGCGAACGATGCGGCAGCGGCCGATGGGGTTGCGACGGGTGCCGCTGCGAAGGACGCGGCGGCCGCCGGCACTGCCGATGCGCAGAGCAAGTCCTGGTCGGACCTGGGTATCGCCTGGCTGCGGGGCATCGCGCAGAGCCTGCAGCCTGCCGGTCAGGGCGGCGCGGGAACGTTTCCTCCGGCGGCGAGCGAGGCGTTCGAGACATGGCGCGCTGCGTGGTCCACCTCTCTGGCGAATGCAGCGGCCCCCGGTGGCTGGTCTGACATGGTGAATCGAACGCCACCGCTGGGGCTGTTCCGAGAGCAGACCGAAGCTTGGCGCGCGGTCGCAGCGGCGCAAGCCGACTGCCAGCGACTGGAGCAGGAATTCGCAGCCGTCATGCGACGCGTCCAGGCGGATGCGCTCAATCTGCTTGAACAGCGTATCCAAGGACGTCACGAGCAGGGCTCGCCGGTGCAAGGCTTCCGCGAGCTCTACGATCTGTGGGTCGAATGCAGCGAGGAAGTCTTCCGCACGGTGGCGCACAGCCCGGCCTACGGACATCTGCAGGGAGAGATAGGCAACGCGACGCTCCGGCTGCGCGCGCGCATTCAGAAAGTCATCGAGCAGGGCCTGCGACAGTTCGATCTGCCGACGCGCTCCGAAATCAATTCCGTGCATCAGCAACTACGACAGCTCAGACAACAGCTCGGCGAGCTGCAACAGGCTGCCGCCGCCGATTCGGCGGCGTCGACTCGTCCGACGGCGGCTCGCAAGCCGGCCGCTACCAGGGATGCCGCGGACAAGGCATCGCGATCTGGTACCAAAGCAGCGGCCGCGGCTATACGGAAACAGTCAACCCGCAAGCAGTCAACCCGTGCATCGAGACGCTCACGATGAAGACTCCGGAAATCGACGGCGGAGCGCTGGCTCGCGAAATCGAACAGTTCAACGAGCGGCTGGTGCGTGGCATGACGGCGCTGTCGCAGCTTGGCGAGCCGCGCATCGGCAGTGCCGAAAAAGACGCGGTGTATGCCGAAGACAAGCTTGTCGTCTATCGTTATCGGCCGCTGCCCGACGTACCGGCGTCGCAGCGCATTCGCACACCGCTGGTCATCTGCTACGCGCTGGTCAACCGTCCCTACATGATGGATCTGCAGCCGGATCGATCGCTGATTCGCGGGCTGCTGCAGCGAGGCGTCGATGTCTATCTCATCGACTGGGGCTATCCCGATGGAGCGGATCGCTACCGCGGGATGGACGACTATGTGCTCGGCTATCTGCCGCACTGTGTCGATCACGTGCGCCAGGCGAGCGGCTCGGGGCAGGTGAATCTACTGGGTGTGTGCCAGGGCGGCACACTCAGCCTGTGTTATGCATCGCTGTATCCGGAGCGCATACGCAACCTGGTCACGATGGTGACGCCGGTGGATTTTCGCACGCCGGAGAATCTGCTGACCAAATGGACCGAGCACGTGGATCTGGACCTGCTGGCGGCGACCACCGGCAACATGCCCGGCGAAACGCTGAATGCCGTGTTCCTGGCATTGATGCCGTTCCGGCTCACCAGTCAGAAGTATGTCGACCTGCTGGACCACATCGACGATCCGAAGGCGCTGGAGAACTTCCTGCGCATGGAGAAATGGATCTTCGACAGTCCGGATCAGCCCGGCGAAATGTTTCGGCAGTTCATGACCTGGCTGGTGAAGGAGAATCGGCTGGTGCTCGGCACGCTCGACATCGGCGGACGGCGGGTCGATCTGCGTCGGCTGACCATGCCGATTTTCAACATCTATGCGACGCAGGATCACCTCGTGCCACCCTCGGCGAGTACTCCACTGCAGCAGCTGGTCGGCTCCAGCGACTACAGCAGCTATGGGTTTCCCGGCGGGCACATCGGCATCTACGTCAGTGGCTCGGCGCAAAGAGAAGTACCGGCGCGGGTGACAGAGTGGTTACGGACACGCGATGGCAAAAGAAAGGTGAGTCGTGAGCGGTGAGTCGTGAATG
>JAIBJL010000058.1 GCA_020029545.1 Gammaproteobacteria bacterium | reverse complement strand
GATCAGTTGCGCGCCCTGGATGAACTCCAGCAGCTCATCGACGATTTCCTCGAAACGAGCTTGCTGGGCGAGAAATTCGTTGGTCAGGCCATGAACCTGCATGGCACCGCGATCCACCAGTCGGTCGGGCCTCAGGTAACGATGGAATGTCCGACCCGTCTTGCGTCGATTGAACAGTTCGACGCAGCCGATTTCGATAATCCGATGACCCTGCTCCGGCTCCAGACCGGTCGTTTCCGTATCCAGAACGATCTGGCGCATCAGCCGGCCACCACTGCCTTGAGCGCCTCGACCACCTGCACCTGTTGCGCTTCGGTCAGGTAAGGATGCATCGGCAGGCTCAGCACGCGCGACGCGGCAGCTTCCGACATTGGAAACGCACCCGCGCCCTGGTCGAGGGAAGCGAACACGGGCTGCTGATGCAAGGGCACCGGGTAGTGTACCGCCGTAGGCACGCCGCGAGCCTTCATGCCCGCCTCGACTCGCGCACGGTCCGGTACTTCGACGGTGTACTGCGCAAATACGCTGGTGTAACCCTCCGCGACGTACGGCGTCGTGACGCGCCGCTGCGGGTCGCTGACGTCGGCGAACGCTTGTTCGATCAGTGCCGAATATCGCGCACCCAGACGGGCACGGGCGGCGACCTCGTCGTCGAAGATGTCGAGCTTTGCGAGCAGCACCGCCGCCTGCAGCGTATCGAGTCGGCCGTTAATGCCCAGTCGCGGATGGTGATAGCGACGGTCCTGTCCATGCACGCGAATCTCGGTCATCAGTTTGGCAAGGGCATCGTCGTTGGTGAACAGAGCGCCGCCATCGCCGTAGGCGCCCAGCGGCTTCGACGGAAAGAACGACGTCGAGCCGATGTCGCTGATGCCGCAAGAGCGGCGGCCGCGACAGCTGGCACCGAAGCTTTGTGCCCCATCTTCGATGACCGGCAATTGGTGTTTGCGCGCAATAGCATTGATCGCAGCGAAATCGGCGCATTGGCCGTACAGCGACACCGGCATGATGGCCTTGGTGCGCGGGGTGATCGCGTGCTCGATCAGCGCCGGATCGATGTTATAGGTACGTCGGTCGATGTCGACGAACACCGGCCTCGCGCCCGCCAGCGCAATCATTTCGCCCGTGGCGATAAACGTAAACGGCGAAGTGATGACTTCGTCCCCGGGACCGATATCCAGCGCCATCAGCGCAATCAGCAGGGTATCGGTGCCACTCGATGCGCCGATGCAATGTTTGACGCCGACGTAATCGGCGAGCCTGCGCTCCAGTTCGACAGTTTCACCGCCGAGCACATACTGGCCATGATCGAGCACCGTCTGAATGCGGGCGTTCAGCGAATCGCGAACCCGCGCGTACTGTGATTTGAGATCGATGAAGTCCATTTGAAGGATAGTGAGTGGTGAGTCGTGAGTGGTGAATGGTGAATGGTGAATGGTAAGAAGCGATCAGTCTAACCTCATCCCTGCGCCGCGAGGGTGGGCGTCCGGAGAATGAAACTATGATCCGATGGCGATGTCGATTTAATAGGCCCGGACTTCCCCATCTCTTGCCATTCACCACTCACGACTCACCACTCACCTCCCATTCATCCGCGTCGTCGGCTCGATCAGGCCGCCGACGACTTTCTGGCGGAAGCGCCAGCGTGGACGGATGGGCGTGAGCGTGTAGACGCGCTTGCGCGCCTTGAGCAGGTAGCCCCCGGCCAGCATCGGGGAGATCTGCTCGCCGGATCGCTCGAACACACTGCGCGAAGAAGGCTCGGGCGAGCCCCAGGGCAGCGCGAACATATAGCGCCGTGCATCGACGACTTCAAAACCCAGCAGCTTCAGCCAGTCGCGCAGCCGCCGCTCGCCGATCATGCGCTCCAGACCCGGCGGATGGCCATGCTTGGCAAACAAGTGCCGCAGGCCCCACACGGACAAGGGGCGAAACCCCAGCACGATGAGATGACCTTCGCCGGAAAGAATGCGCCCCACTTCGCGCAGGATTTCGTGTGGATCTGCCGAGTATTCCAGCGTGTGCGGCAACAGCACGGCATCGATCGCATCCGAGCCGATGGCCAGCGAATCCGTGCGTGAGCGGATCAACGAAGTTTGCCGCTGACCGTGCTCGCCATGCCAGGCCAGCAAGGACTTGCGCTGCGTGCGTGCCTCGGCGATCAGCGCATCGTCATCGCCCCAGAAGCCGATCTGCAGCAACTGCCAGCCGAAGACCTGCGCCAGCGATTCGCTGACCAGCTTCTGCTCCAGCGAATACACGCGCGCACCCTGCGCCGTCGACCGCAGCCATTTTTGCAACTCGCGCGCGCTGTGTTCGTTCATTGGCGAAGAATAGCGGAATCGGCAACCCGACGGACCCGTTGACCGCATGACAGGCTTGCTGCTCGCCCCAATGGCAGGTCTAATACGGATTGCGAAACTCTCACCGGTCGGTTGTTGCCATCCATGCTCCAGGTCACCCCGGTAAGGGCTTTCGCCGACAACTACATCTGGCTGATCCACGCGCCGCACGAGCCGCGCAAGGTCGTCGCGGTCGATCCCGGCGATGCCGAGCCAGTGCGCCAGACGCTGCGGGCTCATTCGCTGCAACTGTGCGGCATCCTGCTCACACATCACCACCACGATCATGTCGGGGGTGTCGCCAGTCTGCTACAGGATGGCCGGGTGCCGCTCTTCGGACCAGCGACGGAACGGGTTCCGGGCGAACCGCAGCTGCTGCGCGAAGGCGACCATGCCGTGTTCGCGGACCTGGGCCTGCAGTTCACCGTGCTCGATGTGCCCGGTCATACCGCAGGTCACATTGCCTTTGTGGGGCATGGCGCCGTGTTCTGTGGCGACACGTTATTCAGCGGCGGTTGCGGCAGATTATTCGAGGGGACCGCGGAACAAATGGTCCAGTCCCTGGCCAAACTTGCGTCCTTGCCGGAAGAAACGCGCGTGTACTGCGCGCACGAATATACGGTGAGCAACTTGCAGTTCAGTCTCGCGGTCGAACCGGACAATGCGTCCGCGGACGAATATCTGCATGAATGTCGCAATAAACGCGCGCGCGATCAGGCAACTGTCCCATCCGACATAAGGCGTGAACTGAAAGTGAATCCTTTCCTGCGTTGCGATCGGCAGACTGTGATACGGGCCGCGGAAGCTCGCGCCGGCAAAAGGTTGAATCGGACGGAAGTATTTGCGGTCATCCGCCAATGGAAGGACGGATTCAGGGGATGACGGGCTATAGCTTGCGTAACGCAGGTCGATGGAGTCCCAGGTCGCGTGCAGATCGATGCTGGCGACGCTTCAGTACGGGCAGGTTCGCATAAAGACAGACGCCTGCTCGCAGGCGAGGTGAAGTACCTACAGGGCGACGCTGGCCCACGGTTTGGAGGGATTGATGGTTACGGTCCGACGCTACCCGGCAGCGCTGCTGGCCCTCGCTACAGCAGCAATTGCTCTATTCACTGCCGGCTGCAGTCACGTACCCACAACCGACAGCGACGAAGCCGCCGTGATCACGCCCGAGCAGATGGCGCAGGCCGGTATCAAGCTCGACGAAGCCGATATCGGCACCTCGGGCCCGGCACAGATCGAAGCCGCCATCGAAGCGCTCGATGCGCAGACTCGCGGCGACCGCCCACTGGTTTCGTCCCTGAATGGTGGAGCAGCGGGCGACGACACCGTCGATCTGCTCGATCGCATCCGCGCCGGTTTCGACCTGGAAGACGTCGATCATGCCTGGGTGGACCAGGAGGTGAACTGGTTCGCCAATCATCCCGACTATCTGGACCGCACCCTCAAGCGCGGTGAGCGCTACCTGTTTCACATCGTCAACGAACTCGAAGCCCGACGCATGCCGCTGGAGCTCGCGCTGCTGCCTGTCGTGGAGAGCGCTTTCAATCCGGTCGCCTACTCACGCGCCCGCGCCTCCGGCCTGTGGCAGTTCATTCCCGGCACCGGCCGACGTTATGGCCTGAAGCAGAACTGGTACTACGACGGTCGTCGCGATGTGCTCGCCGCGACCTCGGCGGCACTCGATTACCTGGAATTCCTGTCGCTCGAGTTCGAAGGCGACTGGATGCTGGCCGTCGCCGCCTACAACTGCGGCGAAATGGCAGTCGCTCGCGCCGTCGCTCGCAATCGCGCCGCTGGCCTGCCGACCGATTTCTTCAGCCTCAAGCTGCCGAAGGAAACGCGTGCTTATGTGCCGAAGCTGCTTGCCATGCGCCGTATCGTGGCGGACCCGGCAGCCCATGGTCTGGCTTTCGCATCGATTCCCAATGAGCCTTACTTCACCAAGGTCGACTTGGCAGGCCAGGTCGATCTGCACGTCGCTGCCGAGATCGCCGAATTGTCGCAGGACGAAATGCTGGCACTGAACCCGGCGTTCAATCACTGGGTCACTGATCCGGACGGCCCGCACTACCTGTTGGTCCCGGTGGATCGCGAAGCGCGTGTCGTCGCCGGGTTGACTGCCCTGCCCGCCGAATCGCGCGTGCGCGTCGTCTATCATCGTGTTCGCGCCGGCGAATCGCTCGGCAGCATTGCCGACAAGTACGACGTCTCCGTCGCCACCTTGCGCACTACCAACAAGCTGCGCGGCTCGATGATTCATCCGGGCCAGGATCTGCTGATCGCGGCAGCACCGCGAGGCGTCGGCGACCTGAAGATGGCGAGCGCCAACGATTATCTGGCGCCGACCAAATCGTCGCGTTCCAGCAGCGGCAAGCACACGGTGCGCAGCGGCGATACGCTCTGGAGCATCGCCCGCACGCACGGTATCAGCATGGACCGCCTCGCCAACAGCAATGGGATGAAGGCCAATACCACCCTGTCCGTCGGTCAGGTGTTGAAAATCCCCGGCGTGGCGACGCTGGCTTCCAGCAATCCCGACAGCGCCGCGCAGACCACGTACGTCGTGAAATCCGGCGACACCTTGTCACGGATCGCCAAGCAGTTCAGGGTCAGCATGGCTGACCTGCTCGGCTGGAACAGCCTCAAGTCTTCGCATGTCCTCAAGCCGGGGCAACGGCTCGTGATGTACACGGCCGATCGTCGGCGCGCAGGGATCTGACCGCAAGTTGCTGCGCTGCTGGCCTTGTGGGCCAGCGGATGTGAGTGGCCAGTCGTCCGGAATGCACTTCGCCGCTTGACTATCATCGGTCCCGAATCGCCTCTGCGGCTTACTGCATGAACCCGCCCTTCACTTCCGTCTGTGACAACAAGCGGACCGGCACAGCGGGTGCCTTCCAGATATCCGCCGTGTACTCGCGGATCGTACGATCCGATGAGAACTTCGCGCTGCGCGCCGCATTAAGGATCGACATGCGCGTCCAATGCTCGACATCGCGATACGCATCGCTGACCCGCTGTTGGCACTCGGAGTACGCCGCGAAATCGGCGAACACCAGGTACGGGTCATGCCAGACAAGACCATCGATCAATGGACGGAATGTGTCCGGGTCACCCCGCGAGAAGAAGCCGCTGCGGACCAGATCGATGACTTCTTTCAGTTCACCTTGCAAGTAGTCGCTCGGACGATAGCCACGCGCGCGCAGCACGTCGATCTCATCCGTCGTCAGACCGAACAGGAAGAAATTCTCCGGTCCCACTTCCTGGCGGATCTCGACGTTCGCGCCATCCATGGTGCCGATGGTCAGGGCGCCGTTCATGGAGAACTTCATGTTACCTGTGCCCGACGCCTCCTTGCCGGCCGTTGAGATCTGTTCGGACAGTTCCGCTGCCGGATAAATTCGCTGACCGTTCGTCACGTTGAAGTTCGGCAGGAACACGACTTTGATGCGGTCGCGCACGGCGGGATCGCGATTCACCACATCGCCGACGGACGTGATCAACTTGATGATGAGTTTTGCGATGTGATACCCCGGCGCCGCCTTCCCGCCGAAGATGAAGGTGCGCGGTATCATATCGGCCTGCGGATTCGAGCGCAGTCGGTGATAGAGCGCGATCACATGCAGAATGTTCAGGTGCTGACGCTTGTACTCGTGAATGCGCTTCACCTGCACATCGAACAACGATTGCGGATCAATGACCACACCCGCACGCTCGCGCGCCAGCACAGCGAAATCCTGCTTGCAGGCCAGCTTGACGGCGCGCCAGCGTTCGCGGAACCCTGCATCCTCGGCGAGCGGTTGCAGCTTCGTAAGTTCACCAAGATCCTTGATCCAGTGCTCGCCGATGTTTTCCGAGATGAGCTTCGTCAGTCGCGGATTGCTCAGCACCATCCAGCGCCGCGGCGTGACCCCATTGGTTTTGTTGCCGAATTTTTCCGGCCACATCTGGTAGAAGTCGTGCAACACATCGCGCTTGAGCAATTCCGAGTGCAATTCGGCCACGCCATTGATGGCATGACTGCCCACGCAGGCCAGATGCGCCATGCGCACATAGCGCTCGCCGCGCTCGTCGATGAGCGACATGCGTGCCAGGCGATCCTCTTCGCCGAAGAAGCGAATGCGGATCTCATCGAGAAAGCGCGCATTGATTTCATAGATGATCTGCAGGTGCCGCGGCAGAATGCGGCCAAACAGGCTCAACGGCCAGCACTCGAGAGCCTCGGGCAACAGCGTGTGATTCGTGTATGCAAAAGTCTTGCAGGTGATCGTCCACGCTTTCTCCCATGGCACGACATACTCGTCGACCAGCAAGCGCATCAGTTCGGCAACCGCGATAGCAGGATGCGTATCGTTGAGCTGTGCGGCAAACTTCTCGTGAAACTTCTCCACGGGGATCTTCTGCACTCGCAGAATGCGGAGCATGTCCTGCAGCGAACACGAGACGAAGAAGTACTGCTGCTGCAGGCGTAACTCCTTGCCCTGTACCTGCTCGTCATTCGGATACAGCACCTTGCTGAGGTTCTCCGAGGCAACTTTCTGATTCACGGCACCGTAGTAGTCGCCGCGGTTGAACACCGAGAAGTCGAACGATTCGGGCGCCTCCGACTTCCACAGACGCAATGTGTTCGCCGTGTTATTGCGATAACCCGGGATCAGCGTGTCGTAAGGCACGCCAACCACTCGGTTCTGCGGGACCCAGCGGATGCGCAACCGGTCATGCTCATCCTTGTACTGCTCCGTGTATCCGCCGAGCTTCACCTCAACCGCCCACTCCGAACGCAGGATCTCCCAGGGATTGCCGAAGCTCAGCCACTTGTCGGTGCGCTCCTTCTGCCAGCCGTCAACGATTTCCTGATGGAAAATGCCGAACTCGTAACGGATGCCGTAACCCAGCGACGGAATCTCGAGCGTCGCCAGCGAATCGATGAAACAGGCCGCGAGTCGACCCAAGCCGCCGTTGCCGAGGCCGGGCTCATACTCCTGTCGCACCAGCAGATCGAAATCCAGGCCAAGCTCGGTGATCGCCTGCTTCACGTCGTCGTAGATGCCGAGATTGACCAGATTGTTGCCCAAATGCGGGCCCATCAGAAATTCGGCGGAGAAATATGCCACCGTGCGCGAACCCAGCGTTGTGTACGTCGCAGCCGTACTGATCCAGCAGCGCAGCATCCGGTCGCGCACCGTGTATGCCAGTGCCTGGTAGTAGTCATTGCGCGTTGCGAGCGCCGGGAACTTGCCCTGGATGTAGAACAGGTTGTC
Source organism: Gammaproteobacteria bacterium (assembly GCA_020029545.1). Lineage (GTDB taxonomy): Bacteria > Pseudomonadota > Gammaproteobacteria > Steroidobacterales > Steroidobacteraceae > Steroidobacter. Next base: position 7,733 of record JAIBJL010000058.1, on the reverse strand, counting down.
GAGGAAGTCCTGCTTGAATGCATCTTTCGTCAGCAACGTGCGTGGGTCCGCGTCGTCCTGCGCTGTATTCGTCGTCAGCGGTGTGGCCATGGTTTACCCTTCGATTCGTTCTCTGCGGTCCACCAGCACATCGGACCGGCGGCGACATTGCCCTGGCCGCCGTGGGAATGCGGCGACCGTTTGTACAGTACTGCAACTTACGTGAGTGCAATTTTCGTGCAGGTTCTCACGACGCGACCCCGCGCGAAAGCCCGCCGATTCTCGGAGCGGAATATTACGGATGCACCATCATCGGCGCTTTACGCAAAAACACGCGCCGTTTGAGGGCGCGGTTCGACAGGCTGGCCAGTCAATGAGCAGCTGCAACGCAGGATCGCCGATGGTGTGCAATGCATTGGGTGAGATCGGTAATGTTCCTCAAGCTCGGGCACTCGAATGGATCAACGCTGCCGCCTGCTCCTTCAGATAACGCCGCCAACCACCCAGCAGCGTAATCTCCAGCGCGTTCTCGATAGCATGCTGCTCACAGAGAAAGCCGGAGCACAGGCTGCCATCCTCAAGCTCGATCTTTCCGATACCCAGTGGCGCGGAAATGCCGGCAACCAACGACCCGAAGTGCTGTTCGGGCACCGACCACACCTCGACGTCGATGGCCCCGCCGCCCGCCTTGACTCGCACCAGTCCTGGCCGCTGCGGCGGTCCGCCCGGCAAGGCGAAAAAGCGGTAGTCCACACTGGTGCGCGTAGCGCGGACCAACCGTGCGCCACGAGCCTGCAGCTGATGATTGAGAGGGAGTCCGTCCATGTGGGCCCCGCACACGACGACGTCGATATAGCCGGGGTCCGTGATAATCGATGGACGCGGCACGCTGACGCTCGTCGCGCCCGTCGTCGGCACTGAAGCGAACTGCAGTTCCGCGGCAATATTCAGCAAACTGACATCGCAGCCGGCGGGTGCACTCAATGTCACGCCGAACGGCATGCCGTCAGGTCGAAACCCCGCGGGCACGGCAACCGCCGCCAGATCCAGCAGATTCATGAAGTTGGTGTAGTAGCCCAACTTTGTATTGAGTGCAAACGGCTCACGCGCTTCCTCATCGACGCGAAATAGGGTCGGCGCTGTCGGCGTGAACAGGATATCGATGTCCGTCCACACGCCGCCCGCAATACGCTTGAGGTCCATCAAACGGTGTTGAGCGGCAAACAGCGCGCTGGCCGACAGCGCGCCACCGCGCTCGACGATCTGGCGCGTCACCGGATGCATGGCGTCGCGATTCGTTGCCAAGAACGTCGCGAGCGCCGCATGACGTTCGGCGACCCAGGGGCCGTCGTACAGCAAACGGGCTGCTTCGAGAAACGGCGCAAGATCGACCTCGATACGCTGCCAACCGAGCGCGACCATGCGCTCACAAGCTGCGCGAAACAGATCTTGATACTCAGCATCGCCCGCAAATTCCAATTGCTCGCCGCGCGGCACGCCAAAGCGCCGTGGTGTCGACGGCCTGACCGTGCGAGCCGGCAAGGAGCCTGGTGCACGTGAGTAGGCATCGCGGGCATCATGACCTCGTGCCGCCTGAAATACACGATTCGCATCCGCCGCGCTGAGGGCAAAGATCGACACGCAGTCGAGTGACCGGCACGCAGGCACCATGCCCAGGGTGCTGAGTTCACCGCAGGTCGGTTTCATGCCGATCAGATTGTTGAACGCCGCCGGTACGCGGCCAGATCCTGCGGTGTCCGTGCCCAATGCAAAGCTCACCAGACCCGTGGCGACAGCGACTGCCGATCCACTGCTCGAACCGCCGGAAATGTAGTCGCGATCGAAGCTGTTGCGACAGGCGCCATAGGGAGAGCGTGTGCCGACCAGCCCGGTAGCGAATTGATCCAGATTCGTCTTGCCGATGGGAACGGCGCCGGCATCGATCAGCTTCTGCACCACCGTCGCCGAGCGTTCCGGCAGATACGCAAACTCGGCGCAGCCGGCCGTAGTCAGCAGCCCGGCCAGATCGATGTTGTCCTTGATCGCAAAGGGGATGCCATACAGCGGCAACGAGTCCGGCGACTTGCCGGCCAGTGCGTCGGCAAACGCCATGATCTGTTCCCGAGTCAGCCGCGAGATCCACACATTACGAACCGGCGCGGATTCGATTGTCTCGATCACACCATGCAACACTTCATGGACCGTCATGGCGCCAGACCGATAGCCGGCCAGCAAATCGTCGATCAACAGACTATTCATCAACCACTCCCACTGCGAACAACGATCAGGATGTCGCCGGCCGTCACCGGCGTACCGCGCTCACAGCGCACTTCGATGACTTGACCGGCGACCTCGGCGCAGACGGGAATTTCCATTTTCATGGCCTCGATCACCAGCAGTTCGTCGCCCTCCTGCACGTCCTGCCCCACCGCGACCGCGACCTGCCAGATGCTGCCGGTTACGGGCGCACACAGCCCGGTCGCATCGGCCGCAATACGCGACTCCTCGCCGGCATCCGATACCGTGGGTGCCGCTTCGAAGGTCAGTTGCCCGTTGGCAGTCCAACGCTCCCGCTCGGCATCGAAGGCTTGCTGCTGCCGCCGCTTGAACTGCACGATCGATTCGTCATGCACCTGCAGGAACTGCCGGTAGTCGCTCAGACGCAGTGTCGTCGGCTCGATCCGCAGCGCAAACTTGCCATGGGGAAAGTCCTCGCGCAGCTGCGACAGCTCATCGGCCGAGACTGGATAGAAACGCAGCTGATCGAAGAATCGTAGCAGCCATTGCCTGCCCTCGTTGAAGTCCGTCGTCTGACGATAGCGATTCCACATCTGCACGGTGCGGCCGACGAACTGATAGCCTCCGGGTCCCTCCATGCCGTACACGCACAGATAGGCGCCGCCGATACCGACAGCGTTCTCCGGCGTCCAGGTGCGTGCCGGGTTGTACTTGGTGGTCACCAGGCGATGGCGCGGATCCAGCGGTGTCGCGACGGGTGCGCCGAGGTACACATCGCCCAGACCCATCACCAGGTAACTGGCGTCGAAGACGATGCGTCGTACCTCGTCGACCGAATCGAGTCCGTTGATGCGCCGTATGAACTCGATGTTGTCCGGACACCAGGGTGCATCGCGGCGCACCGACTGCATGTACTTGCCGATCGCCAGGCGTGTCGACGGATCGTCCCACGACAGCGGCAGATGCACGATGCGACTCGGAATCTCTAGGTGATCGGGTGAGGGCAACTCGCGTTCGCCGACCAGCAGCAAGTCGAGCAAGACTCGCTGCGGAATGAGCTGCGGATCGAAGTGAACCTGCAGGGAGCGGATGCCGGGCGTCAGTTCGAGCACACCCGGCACACGCTGCTGTGCGAGCCACTGCATCAGCGCATACACGCGAAAGCGCAGCTCGAGATCGAGTACCAGCGGGCCGTACTCGATCAGCAGATTGTCATCGCCCGATTGTCGATAGCAGACTGCGGGCGTGTCGCTCGCCGGAACGCTCGCAAGGACCGCCGCGTGCTGCGTGAAGTGCCGGGGTGCTTGCGTCGACAGCCGTGCCATCGCCGGTGTCTGACCGAGAGAGTCGATCAGCGCGGTCGTGGCACGCTCGAACTGGAGCGCCTGTTCCATGTCGATGCAATGAAAACGGATCGTATCTCCGGGTCGCAGCTGTCCGATCTTCCACAAATGCGCGCGCGCAATCGTCGCAGGACAGACGAAGCCACCGAGGCTCGGCCCGTCCGGCCCGAGGATCACGGGCATGTCGCCGGTGAAATCGATCGCACCGATCGCATACGCATTGTCGTGAATGTTCGAAGGATGCAAGCCGGCCTCACCGCCGTCGCTGCGCGCCCATAGCGGCTTCGGTCCGATCAATCGCACACCGGTGCGGCTCGAGTTGTAGTGCACCTCCCAATCGGTGCCGAAGAACATGTCCATGTCAGCCGTGGTAAAAAAGTCGGGGGCGGCATGCGGCCCGTACAGGACGGCGATGTCCCAATGCTTCTGATAGACGGGCACGCTCGCAGCAGTCAGTGTCCGCATGCCGGGACGCAAGGTCGATGGTCCGAACAAGCGCAGGATATCGCCGGCCCGCAACGCCCTGCCTGCATGTCCGCCGAACTGACCGAGCGTGAACGTCGCGCGACTGCCCATGTACATCGGCACGTCGAAGCCGCCGCCGACGGCGAGATAGGTTCTTTGTCCCGCTCCTTGCACGCTACGCAGGCGCAACATGGAACCTGCGTTGACGACGATCGGCGTCCAGTAAGGGACCGCGACACCGTCAAGCTCGGCCGACATGGCGGCGCCGGTCAGTGCAATCACTGTCGCGGTATGGAATAGCAGCGACGGACCACTCACGGTCAGTTCGAGCGCTGCAGCGTTCTCGGCGTTGTCCAGAATCCGATTCGCAAGTCGCAGCGCCAGATCGTCCATCGGACCGGACGGCGGCACACCGACGCTCCAGTAACCGATGCGGCCCGGCACGTCTTGAATGATCGAATGCGTACCGGGCTGCACCACTTCGATCGTCAGCGGGCAGTAGTTGAAGGAATCCAGATAGCGCGTGTACTGCCGCCCCTCGCGGAACACCGCATCGCGCACGATCGCCTGCAGATAGGGCACATTCGTTTCGATGCCGTGCAGTTGGGTCGATGACAGCGCTGCATCCATGTTTGTCAACGCCGCTGCCCGGGTCGCACCGAACACGATGATCTTTGCCAGCAGCGGGTCGTACCAGGCCGGAACCTCGGTGCCGGTTTCGATCCAACTGTCGACCCGCACGGTGTCCGTGGTTTCAGGCAGCTGCACTTGCGACAGCAGTCCGCTGCAGGGTCGGAATTGATGCGCGGGATCTTCGGCGTAGATGCGGACCTGGATCGAATGTCCGCGTGGCTGCGCGACGAAGTTCCTCAGCTCGGGCGGTTCGCCGGCGGCAACACGCAGCATCCACTCGACCAGGTCGATACCGGTCACTTGTTCGGTGACACCGTGCTCGACCTGCAGCCGCGTGTTGACTTCGAGAAAATAGAATTCGCCGCTTGCCGCGTCGTACACGAACTCGACGGTACCGGCCGAGGTGTAGTTGACCGCACGACCGAGCCGCTGCGCACAGTCGAGCAATTGCGCGCGCGTGTTCGTGCTCAGGCCCGGCGCCGGCGTTTCTTCGATGACTTTCTGGTGGCGTCGCTGCACCGAGCAGTCACGCTCGCCGAGCGCCACCACCTGTCCGCGACCGTTACCGAAGATCTGTACTTCAATGTGGCGCGCACGCTGGATGTACTGCTCGACGAATACCCCGCCCTGACTGAAATTCGCCTGTGCGAGCCGCTCGACCGAATCGAAAGCACTGGTCAGCTCGTGCGGCGTTCGGCATAGCTGCATGCCTATGCCACCGCCACCCGCCGTGCTCTTGAGCATGACCGGATAGCCCACCTCATCGGCTGCACGCTGCGCCTGCGACACATCCGTCAGCAAACCGCTGCCTGACAGCAGCGGCACCTCGTTCGCCCGTGCGATCTCGCGCGCCGTGTGCTTGAGTCCGAAATCGCGCATCTGCGCCGGTGTCGGTCCGATGAACACGATGCCGGCGCGCTGGCACTGATCCGCGAAGTCGGCGTTCTCGCTCAGAAAGCCGTAGCCCGGATGGATGGCCTGCGCGCCGCTGTCGAGTGCTGCCTGGATGATGCGGTCCTGCTGCAGATAGCTCTGCGCAGCTGGCGCCGGTCCCAGGCGAACGCTTGCCCCGGCCAGTGCGACATGTCGGGCATGTCGGTCGGCGTCCGAATATACGGCGACCGACGCAATGCCCAAGCGATCGAGGGTGCGCAGAATGCGGCAGGCAATAGCACCCCGGTTGGCGATAAGCACCTTGTCAAACATGATTCGCTCTTTCGAGCAGGCGCGGATCGGGACACAGATCGAACGACCGGCAACCGCCGCCGATCGACTCTGCTCTCATTTTCCGAACCTGCTCCGGCGTGTGAGCCTCAAGGCACCAGGTCGTCCCGGTAGTTGGTATTGCACGCGGGTCGTCCCGCGTGTTCGGTTGGGAGACACTCTCAATTCCAGATCCAATGGCGCCAACTTAGAAATGTTTGCCCCCGCGACTCGACTCAAACCGACTGCCTTGGCCCGACTGCCTTGGCGCAAGGGCCTGGGGCGTGGGGCCTGGGTAGGAGACTCGAATGTGCCAGCGTGTACCCCGATCCGTTTCCTGCCCAGGCCCCACGCCCCAGGCCCCCCAAGGCCCTATGGGGTAGCGGCAATTGGGGCGCTCGCTGCCAAGTAAGCACCATTCAATTCCAGATCAATACTTCAACCGGTGTCGGGTTGTACGCGTTGCAGGGATTGTTCAGTTGCGGGCAATTGGAAATCAACACGGTCACGTCCATCTCTGCGCGCAGTTCGACATACCGCCCCGCTCCCGAAATCCCATCGGCGAACGTCAGCTTGCCCTCCGGGGTCACCGGCACGTTCATAAAGAAATTGATATTGCTCGACAGATCTCGTTTGCCAAGCTCGCGACCATACTGTGCGCCCCATCGCGACAGCGCGATCAGAAAATTGTCGCGACAGTTGTGCATGTGACGCTTGTCCAGCGCATAACGTACGGTATTACTTTCCGCCGAGCACGCACCACCCAGCGTGTCGTGACGTCCGCAGGTATCTGCCACGATCGTCAGCATGGGGTTGCCTTCGCTGGACAGCAATACCGTGCCGGTCGACAGATAGATGTTGCCTTGCGCGCGAATCGTATCCTGCGCGCTGTAGCGTTCCTCGATCGAATTCGCACGATAGAACAGCGTGTCGACCGCCTGATTGCCTTCCAGGTCGAGAATGCGGAAGCATTGCCCCTGACGCACCGTTCCCATCCAGGGTTCGCCGGCGGCAATCACTTCGCGATGAATCGCGTCCTGCCGATCTCTTGCGCTCGTCGTCAGTGTCACGCTCGCTCCATGGAAAGCAGTGTCCCCATCATCGATACCAGACCTCGGTGTTGCGGAATCCGCGTTCGTTCTCCGGACAGCGCGTGCGACAAGGATCGTTGCGCGGCGCGGGCCGCGAATGCCAGGCCGTCAGCTGGATTTCCTGCGGCGCATAGTCGACGACCGGATCGAGCGGATGCGGCGTGCTCGCGATGACGACCAGTGTGTTCATTTCGAACCGCAGGTCGACGTAGGCTCCTTTGGCCGAGTGTGCCGGATGATATTGCAGATCACCCTGCTCGCTGACGGTTACTTTGCTGAAGAAGTTGATGCAGGCGCTCATATCGCGCTTGCCCATCCCGTACTTGCCGAGTTCGTTGAGCAGGCTGTCGTAGCCATTGCGAATGTAGTGATTGCGCCGTTCCTGAAAGCGCGATTCGCCGAACTTCGCGCGCGTCATCGAGGCATTCGCGATGCCGCAGAGCGTGTCATGCCAGCCGCAGGTGTCATCGGTGATCGAACACAGGATTCGCCCCATGTCCGAGTAGATGGCGGCGCTGCGCGATAGAAACGCGGTGTGCTGTGCCTTGAGCGTATCCGGCATGTTGTACCGTTCGGTGCGATCCTCGTAGTTGTAAAACAGCACTGCGGCATTGCCACCGCCGTTCACATCCGTCAGGCGCAGCGTCGTGCCACGACGCAACAGGCCGGACCAGTGGCTGCCGGCAACCACTGTCTCTTCCCACAACATCCAATAAGGGGCGCCTTCCGCCATGCTGTCGATCACTCCACTTGCCGCCAATACGGAAACGATAGCAAGGAC
>JAIBJL010000331.1 GCA_020029545.1 Gammaproteobacteria bacterium | reverse complement strand
CGCATTTTTTCCGGCATGACCGGCATCGATCCATACGACGCCGCGGTCTCCGATGTCTACCAGGATCTATTCGGCGAAGGCTCCTACGCCGGCAAAGGGATCTACGACGTCGATGCATTCGAAGCGGCGCTCGCGGATCGGGTACCGGAAGGCTCGCTGCTCAGTCACGATCTGTTCGAGGGAACGTTTGCCCGGGCGGGGCTCGTTTCCGACATCGAGGTCGTTGAAGAATTTCCGGCGCATTACGATGTCGCCGCCGACCGCAATCATCGCTGGGCTCGCGGCGACTGGCAGCTGCTACCCTGGCTGCTCGGTCGCGGGGATGCCGCGCGCCGCGGCAATGGCTCGCTGCCGCTGATTGGCCAGTGGAAGATGCTGGACAATCTGCGTCGCACGCTGTCCGCTCCCACCAGTATTCTCGCGCTGTTGACAGGCTGGCTGCTGCCGCTGAACGCGGCGCTGGTATGGACCGCCTTCATTGCCGCCACGATCGCCTTGCCGGCGTTGCTGCCGGTGATCGCCGCCATCGTGCCACGTCGCGGCATCGTTGCTCGCAGTCACCTGCGAGCCTTGGGGCATGATCTGGTGCTGGCGTCCGCGCAGATTGTCTTGCTCATCACGTTCCTTGCGCATCAGGCGGGACTGATGACCGATGCCATCCTCCGCACGCTTTACCGCATGGCGATCAGCCGGCGCAATCTGCTGGAGTGGGTCACCGCTGCGCAGGCGCAATTGCGTTCGCGATTAGGTCTGGTCGGCAGCTATCGCCGCATGAGTGCCAGCGTCGTCGTTGCATTGATCGCCGTGACCGGTGTTGCCGTCACGGGATTTGCCACCGCATGGCTCGCGCTGCCGTTCGTGATCCTGTGGATTGCGGCTCCGGCGATTGCGCATCGGATCAGCGCATCGCCGCCGGTTGCCGGCCGGTTGTCGGTGGCGCCATCCGATCAGCAGTACTTGCGGCTGATCGCGCGTCGTACCTGGCGCTACTTCGAGACCTTCGTGACGCCGACGGATCATTGTCTGCCGCCCGACAATTTTCAGGAAGATCCGCAAGGCGTCGTGGCGCATCGAACCTCGCCGACGAATATCGGACTGTATCTGCTGTGCGCCGTCAGCGCGCGCGACTTCGGCTGGGCCGGAACGCTGGAAGTCGTCGAGCGCCTGGAAGCGACGCTGGCCACCATGCACAGACTGCAACGCTTTCGCGGCCACTTCTACAACTGGTACGACACGCGCGATCTGCGTCCGCTCGAACCGCCGTATGTTTCGTCCGTGGACAGCGGCAATCTGGCCGCACACCTGATCGCCGCAGCCAACGCCTGTCGCGAGTGGATCACCGTACCGATCGAGCATGCGGCTCATATCGACGGCATCAAGGACACGGTGTTGTTGGCGCGTGCAGCAGTGCTCGCCCTTCCCGACGAGCGACGCGCGCAGGCGCTGACTCGTCACCAACTCGACGCTGCGCTGCATGGCATCGCGGCAGTGCTTGGCGATACAGCTGCCGATACCGCGACCCAGCTCGTGGCGGCCGCCGGGCATGCAACGGTGTTGTCGGATGGTGCCGGGGCGCTGGCGGGTGAGAACTCCACTGCGGCGTACGGCGACCTGCTGTTCTGGGCGGAGGCAACGCAACGTTCCGTGGCAAGCTGGCAGCGCGATATCGCTTCGGCGAATGAACCGGAACCGAGCCTGACTGTGCGTCTGCTGGCACTGGAAAACGATATGCGTGCCATGGCGTTGGCCATGGAATTCGGCTTTCTGCTCGATCCGGAGCGCAAGTTGCTGTCGATCGGCTACCGCGCCTCCGACGGCATGCTGGATGAAAATTGCTATGACCTGCTTGCGTCCGAGGCACGCCTGGCAAGCTTCTTCGCGATTGCAAAGAACGATGTGCCGGCACGCCACTGGTTTCGGCTCGGCCGCGCGGTCACGCCGATCGGCCATGGCGCCGCGCTGATCTCCTGGTCGGGCTCGATGTTCGAATACCTCATGCCGTCGCTCGTCATGCGTGCGCCGGCGGGTAGCCTGCTCGAACAGACCAGCCGCCTCATCGTCCGCCGACAGATCGGTTACGGCACGTCGCGGCAGGTGCCGTGGGGTGTGTCCGAATCCGCATACAGTGCGCGTGACCTCGAGTTGACGTATCAATACTCCAATTTTGGCGTACCCGGTCTCGGCCTCAAGCGCGGATTGAGCGAGAACGTCGTCATTGCGCCGTATGCGACCGGGCTGGCGACCATGGTCGATCCGCAGTCTGCGGTGCGGAATTTCATGCAGCTGGCGAGCGTCGGCGCGCTGGGCCGGCATGGCTACTACGAAGCGCTGGACTACACACCCTCACGACTACCCGAAGACGTCGACGTCGTCATCGTGCGTGCCTACATGGCACATCACCAGGGCATGACGGTCGTCGCCATTGCCAACGTACTCTTCGACGGCAGGATGCGGGCCAGATTTCATGCAGAATCGAGCGTGCAGGCGACGGAGCTGCTGCTTCAGGAGCGCACGCCGCGCCACGTTTCGGTGGCTCATCCGCGCGCTGAAGAAGTGAAGACCTCGGCACGCGTCAGCGATACGCAGCTGCCGGCAGTGCGTCGATTGCATACCGCGCACTCCGCCACGCCGCAGACGCATATCCTTTCCAACGGCCGTTACGCCGTCATGCTCAGTAGCGCCGGATCGGGCTACAGCCGTTGGGGCGATATCGGCGTGACACGCTGGCGCGAAGACGTGACGCGGGACGATTCCGGCAGCTACATTTTTTTGCGCGATGTGGCGAGCGGGGCGGTCTGGTCGGCCGGGTATCAACCTTGCGGTGTCGAGCCCGACAAGTATGAAGTCACCTTCACCGAGGATCGCGCCGAGTTCATTCGTTCGGACGCCTCGCTCACCACGATCATGGAGGTTGTGGTCTCGCCGGAAGACGATGCCGAAGTTCGGCGCGTCTGCCTGACCAACACGGGTGATTCGATTCGTGAGATCGATGTGACCTCGTACAGCGAGCTCACCCTTGCCTCACCCGCGGCCGACATGGCGCACCCGGCATTCTCGAAGATGTTCGTGCAGACGCACCATGTGGCGAAGCTGGGTGTGCTGCTCGCTACGCGCAGACGACGCTCGCCGGGCGAGCCGGAAATCTGGGCTGCGCATCACCTGGTCGTCGAAGCAGAAGAGGTGGGCCCGGCGCAATTCGAGACCGATCGCGCGCGCTTTCTGGGACGGGGACGCGAGATTCATGAACCGGCGGCGGTGATGGATGGACGACCGCTATCGAACAGCGTCGGTACGGTGCTCGATCCGGTGTTCGTGCTGCGCCAGCGTGTTCGCATAGCGCCGGGTGCCACCGCGAGGCTGTCATTCTGGACCGGTATTGCTGCCTCGCGCGCCCGCGTGCTGGACCTGTTCGACAAACACCAGGATACCAACGCCTATGTACGCGCGACCACACTATCGTGGACGCAGGCACAGGTGCAGTTGCGTCACCTCGGCATGACCGCGGAAGAAGCGAATCTGTTTCAACGCATCGCGGGGCATGTGCTCTATGCCGATGCAACGATGCGGCCGTCGTCGGCAGCGATTCAGCGAGGCAGCAACACACGTTCCGCCCTCTGGGCGCAGGGTATTTCCGGCGACTTGCCGATCGTGTTGCTCAGAATCGAACACATCGAGGACATCGCCACCGCCCGGCAGCTGCTGCAGGCACATGAGTATTGGCGATTGAAGCAGCTCGCTGTCGATCTGGTAATCCTGAACGAGCGTGCCGCTTCCTACGTGCAGGATCTGCAGATTGCGCTTGAGACGGCCGTGCGTACCAGTCATTCGCATCCGCAACTGCGGGCCGACAATACCAAGGGCGCAGTATTCGTGCTGCGCACGGATACGATCTCTCCCGAAACACGTGCCGTGTTGTCTTCGGTCGCACGAGTGGTGTTCGTCGGCACACGTGGCACGCTCGCAGATCAACTCGACCGTCGCACCGGGATCTCGGTCGGTGCCCCGGAAATGACACGAACCAAGCTTCGGGACAGCAAGCGCACTGCAGCCAAGACACTGCCGGATCTCGAGTTCTTCAACGGCATGGGTGGATTCACCGCGGATGGACTCGAGTACCAGACCATCCTCGACGCCGGGGAGACCACGCCTGCACCCTGGATCAACGTGATCGCCAACCCGCACTTCGGTTTTCAGATCGCCGTCGATGGCGGCGGCTACACCTGGTCGGTGAACAGCCGCGAAAATCAGTTGTCGCAATGGTCCAACGATCCGGTGACCGATCGTCCCGGCGAAGTGTTGTATGTGCGCGATGAAGACACGGGCGAACTGTGGGGTCCGACGCTCGCTCCCGTGCGTGACGACTCTGCACCCTACCGGGTGAGTCACGGGCAAGGCTACAGCCGCTTCGAACATCATTCGCATGACGTCGCGCTCGACCTGCTGATGTACGTCGCGCTCGATGATCCCATCAAGATATCGCAGTTGCGGATTCGCAATACCTCGCTGCGGCGACGTCGACTCTCAGTGACCGCCTATGTGGAGTGGGTGCTGGGAACCTCGCGGGGTGCATCCGCTCCCTTCGTGGAAACGCAGATCGATGCGCAAAGCGGCGCCATGTTTGCGCGCAATCCTTGGAACTCCGGCTTCAGTGCACGCGTCGCCTTCGCAGATCTCGCCGGGCAGCAAACACGCTGGACTGGCGATCGTCGCGAATTTATCGGCCGACATGGACGACTGGAGCGGCCAGCCGGACTCACTGGGGACACGGCGCTCTCCGGCATCACGGGCGCCGGTCTCGATCCCTGTAGTGCGCTGCAGACCTTCATCGTTCTCGAACCGGGCCAGGTCAGCGATGTCGTCGTCTTTCTCGGCGAAGCCGCCTCGGCTACCGAGGCACAAATGCTGCTCAGGCGCTACCGGGCGGCGAATCTGGATGAGGTATTGAGTCGGGTGCGCGCCTTCTGGAATGAAGCACTCGGTGCAATTCAAGTAAAGACGCCCGATCGCTCCATGGACATCATGCTCAATCGCTGGATGCTGTATCAGACACTGGTCTGCCGCATCTGGGCGCGCTCGGCTTTCTATCAGGCCAGCGGTGCCTACGGATTCCGCGACCAGTTGCAGGACGGCATGGCGATCGTGACGTCGCAGCCGGCCATCACTCGGGAGCACCTGCTGCGCGCTGCAGGTCGACAGTTCCCGGAAGGGGATGTGCAGCACTGGTGGTTGCCGCCGGCGGGACAAGGCGTTCGAACGCGCATCTCGGACGATCGCGTCTGGCTCGCCTATGCCGCAATTCACTATCTCACTACCACGGCGGATGTTGCGATCCTGGATGAATCCATCGCGTTCATCGAAGGCAACCCGCTCGATCCCGGCCAGCACGATGCCTACTTTCAGCCGGATATTTCCGAAGACAGCGCGACATTCTTCGAGCACTGCGCTCGCGGTTTGGACGACAGCCTGGCGCTCGGTGCGCACGGCCTGCCGTTGATCGGTACCGGCGACTGGAATGACGGCATGAATCGCGTTGGCGAACACGGTCGCGGCGAAAGTGTCTGGCTAGGATGGTTCCTGTACACGACACTCAGTGCCTTCGCACCCGTAGCGCTTGCTCGCAGGGAAACGGCGCGCGCCGAGCGCTGGATCGCCCATGCCGCTACGTTGCGCGAGTCGCTGGAGCGTGAGGGTTGGGATGGCGCCTGGTATCGACGCGGCTATTTCGACGACGGCACGCCACTAGGGTCTGCTGCAAGCGATGAATGTCGCAT
>JAIBJL010000330.1 GCA_020029545.1 Gammaproteobacteria bacterium | reverse complement strand
GATGCTCGCGAGCCCTCGATGAGCACGCAGACCATGATCGCGTATCTGCGCGATGACAAGCTGACCGGCCTGCTGCGACGTCCCTACTTCGAAGAACTCATCAAGCGCGACTGGGGTCTGGCACAGCGCGAATCGCGCCGCCTGAGTTTCCTGGTGTTCGATCTGGATCACTTCTCGCAGTACAAGGAAGTGTTTGGCCGGCAGGGGGCCGACCAATCGTTCCGCCGCATTGCGCGAGTCGTCGGCGGCTGTTTCCGCCGCGCCAGCGACCTGTGCGGTCGCTTCGACGAAGATCAGATCGCCGCACTCACGACCGGCATGGATCTGACGCAGGTGTCGCGCCTCGCGGAGGCCGTGCTGGCACGTATCCGCGATCTGGCGATTCATCATCCACGGTCCAGTGTGTCGCGCTTTGTGACGGCGAGCGCCGGCGTGGTCTCGCTCGTGCCTGCGCACGACATGCCGCCGGAGCGAGTGTTCGAAGCGACCCTGAAAGCACTGCAGGATGCGAAAGGCCTGGGCCGCAATCAGGCGGTCTCGCGCGAAGAGTGATGGAAGGGCGCAGCCCTGCGGCCGGTTGGCAGGCAATGAAAGGTTTAACCTGCTTAGCAGCGAGCGTCACAATTGCCGCCACCAACCGGGCCTGGGGCGTGGGGCCTGGGCAGGAGCGGAAGCGGAGTTGGATTTCCACGGGGATCACGGGGCACACTGGGTAAAGGCAAAAAAATTATTCGCAGAGAAACCGCTTGTGGAAGCTCTATGTCTCTCATGCCATGTATCTATTCCGAACCCCGTGTTCCCCCGTGACCCTCGTGGAAATTCTCTTCTTCTTACCCTTCAACTGCCTTTTTAACGGACCGGCGTACACGCTGACGCATGGAATTCGAATCTCCTGCCCAGGCCCCACGCCCCAGGCCCTTGCGCCAAAGCAGTAGGTTCGAGGTGAGTCGCGGGGCAAACCTCCGAAGTACCCTCTTCGTGCCTAGCCCTCGCTCGGGGTAATCAACGCCACCACCCCGAACTTCGGATGGTCGAGATAATGGCGTTCGTTGCTGCGCATGCGACGCGTCTGTTGCAGCTGGTAACGCTGCCCGTCTTCCCCGTCCAGCGACAAATCCAGCGTCAGATGCAGGTAGCGCCCGCGCGCCAGGGCAATGCGTCCTGTCAACCCTGACGACGACGCACCCGAGGATGCGTTAAGCAGCGATTCTACCGACGTGAAGCGAGCATCGTTGCGCGCATAGCCGGGCTGCGTCCAACCGAAATGCGCGACCGGTTGATAGCGGCGGCTACGTTTCAGCGTGTCGGCAATTGCGGTGAGCTGCAGGCGCGCGGGTGGCAGCGGCGGAAAGGTCGTCGAGGGCGCGGTGGTGGGCGCAGCCTCGGCTGCCGCGTCGGCATCGGTTCCCGCATTGGCCCCAGCATCGACGTTGGCCGCATTGTTCTCCATGGCCCACTGTTCGGCCGATGCATTCGACGACAGATTCCTGAACACGACGAGTTCGACGTCGTAAGACTGTAGTGCCGGGACGGCTTGCGCGCCGCTGCGCTCGCAGACCAGTAACAGTAGCGGGGCGCCGACCCAGGCCAGTGCTTCGCGGCGAGTCACGGGGCGACCCACCAGGTCAGTCGCAGTGTGGATTAACTTTGGCATGCGTCGAGTAGGAATAAGTTGAGTGGTGAATAGTGATCGGTGAATGGGCAGAACGCTACTTTTCCAGCGATCACTTCTTCGGCCGTGAGGTCGATGAGGTCGGTGCAGGCGCCTTCTTTGACAAGGCCGCGAGCAGCGATTGCGCGAACTCGAAACGTTTCTCGTCGGCGTCCAGCGGCAACGTGAATCGCAGTTTGACACCGCCTTCCAGGCGATGCGTCTTCGCATTCTGCTGCACATAACGGATGAGCGCCGCCGGATCGATCTGGGTCTCCTGTTCGAAACTCACCGAGCCACCGCCGGGACCGACATCGATCTTGCGGATGCCAAGCGTGGTGGCGAGTTGTTTGAACTCGGCGATGCGGAACAGGTTCTTTGCCGGCAGCGGTAGCAGGCCGAAGCGATCGATCATCTCGACCTGCAGCTCGCGCAGTTCATCCGGAGTCGATGCGGCCGCTATGCGCTTGTACTGCACCAGGCGCAGATGCACATCCGGTAGATAGTCATCCGGCAGCAGCGCAGGGACATGCAATTCGACTTCCGGGCCCTGATGCATCGGTCGGTCGAGATCGGGCACCTTGCCCGACTTGAGCGCAGTGACGGCGCGTTCCAGCATTTCCATGTACAGCGCATAGCCGATTTCCTGGATCTGCCCGCTCTGGCCTTCGCCGAGCAGTTCGCCGGCACCGCGGATTTCCAGGTCGTGCGTCGCCAGCGTAAAGCCGGCGCCCAGATCTTCCAGCGACTCGATAGCCTCGAGTCGTTTCACCGCATCAGGTGTGATGACGTTGCGTGGCGGCGTCAGCAGGTATGCGTACGCCTGATGATGCGAGCGTCCGACACGACCGCGTAGCTGGTGCAATTGTGCAAGGCCGAGGCGATCGGCGCGATCGATAATGATGGTGTTCGCAGAAGGGACATCGATACCGCTTTCCACAATCGTCGTGCATACCAGGATATTGCAGCGCTGATGATAGAAGTCGAGCATGATCTGCTCCAGTTCGCGCTCGCGCATCTGTCCGTGGCCGACCGCGATGCGTGCTTCCGGTAGCAGGGTCTGCAACTCGCGGGCAGTTTTCTCGATCGTCTCCACGCTGTTGTGGACGTAGTAGATCTGACCGCCGCGACGGATTTCGCGCAGGCAGGCTTCACGCACCGTTGCTGCGTCCGATGGCGAGACGAAGGTCTTGATCGACAGGCGCGACGCGGGGGGCGTGGTGATGAGCGACAATTCGCGCAGCCCGCCCATCGCCATGTTGAGCGTTCGCGGGATCGGCGTGGCAGTGAGTGTCAGTACATCCACTTCCGCCCGCAACTGCTTCAGCCGCTCCTTGTCTTTCACGCCGAAACGATGTTCCTCGTCGATGATGAGCAGTCCGAGGCGGTTGAATCGAACGCTACTCTGCAGCAGTCGATGCGTACCCACGACGATGTCGACCTGGCCGGCTTCGAGGCCGGCCAGCACCTGGTTCATTTCCTTGGTGCTGCGAAAGCGCGACAGGGACTCGACCTTCACCGGCCAGTCGGCGAAGCGATCCGCGAAGGTTTGATAGTGCTGTTGCGCCAGCAGCGTGGTCGGCACGAGAACGACGACCTGCTTGCCCGCTTGCACGGCGACGAATGCGGCGCGCAACGCGACTTCGGTCTTGCCGAAGCCGACGTCGCCGCATACGACGCGATCCATCGGCGTACCGCTGCCCAAATCGGCGATGACCTGTTCGATGGCCAGCGCCTGGTCGGGCGTTTCTTCGAACTTGAACGCCGCTTCGAAGGCACGCAGATCGCTGGCATCGGCTGCCAGCTGCTCGCCCTGACGCGCCGCGCGCCGCGAGTACAGATCCAGCAGTTCGGCCGCCGTGTCGCGAATGCGTTGCGCGGCTTTCTTTTTCGCCTTCGCCCAGGTGTCGGTGCCGAGTTTATGCAGCGGCGCCGTTTCGGGAGAGGAGCCGGTATACCGACTGACCAGGTCGAGCCCCTGCACGGGCACGTACAGCTTGTCGCCATCGGCATATTCGAGCACCAGGAATTCGCTCGTCAGGCCGCCGACGTCCATGGTCTGCAGGCCGAGAAAACGGCCGACGCCGTAGCTCTCATGGACGACCGGCGACCCTGCATGCAGATCGGCCAGATCGCGAATGATTTTTTCCGGATCGCGTTCCGGGCGGCGACGGCGTCGCTCCTGGCGCGCGCGCTCACCGAACAATTGTTCTTCGGCGATCAGCGCCAGCGGTGGATCGTCGAGCAGCAATCCGGTGGAGAGCGGCGACACCGTGATCGCGACAGGCGCGTGGCCGTCGCGGAACGCCAGCCAGTTGTCGGCCTGCGTGATCGGTACCTGACTCTTGCGCAAGGTATCGAACAGCATTTCGCGTCGGCCGGCGGATTCGGCCGCAATCAACACGCGTCCTGCAAAACGATTCAGGAACGCCGCAAGCTCGGCAGCCGGCGTTTCGCTGCGCGGATCGATGCGCAGATGCGGCGGCTGACGGGTCGCGAAGTTCTGGAAAGGCAGCGTCTGCGTGAGGGGATCGAGCTCGACGCGTGCGACTTCGATGCGCCGGAAGGCGCCGAGCCGGTCGGTGAATTCCTTGAGCGGCAGAAACACTTCCCGCGGTTCCAGGATCGGCCGCTCGGTGTCGTGCCCGCGTTGTTCGTAACGCTGCTGGATGTCGTTGAAGGCTTGTGAGACCAGTCCGTCCAGATCGTTCTCGAAGGCGATCAAGGTGTTCGCCGGCAGGTAATCGAACAGCGTCGCGGTGCTGTCGAAGAACAGCGGCAGGTAGTACTCGATGCCGGCCGGCGGCGCGCCTTCGGCAATGTCGCGATAGATGCTCATGCGACCGAGATCGCCGGAAAAGCGGATGCGGAAACGACGCTTGAAAGCGGCAATGCCTGCGGCGTTCAGCGGAAATTCCCGCGCCGGCAACAGCCGCAGCGCCGCAGCGCGGTCCCCGGAACGCTGCGATTCGGGATCGAACACGCGAATGCTCTCGATCTCGTCGTCAAACAAGTCCAGCCGGTAGGGCGTGGCGCTGCCCATGGGGAACAGATCGATCAGCGAGCCACGGACCGCGAATTCACCCGGCGCCATGACTTGTGAACTGGCGAGGTAGCCGGCGCCCGCCAGTCGCTCACGGAAGCGATCGAGGTCCAACGCCTCGCCGACAGTGAGATCGAATGCGTGGGCGCCAATGTAAGACTGCGGCGCAAGCCGTTGCAGCAACGTTTCCAAATCGACGATCACGATGCCGCGGGTCAGCTGCGGCAATGCCGACAGCATGCGCAGTCGCTGCGACACAATATCCGGATGCGGCGAGAACAGATCGTAAGGCAACGTTTCCCAGTCCTGGAACTGCTCGATATAAAGCTTCGCGCCACAGAAGAACCGCAATTCGTCTGCAAGTCGCGCGGCCTGCCGTGCATCGGAGGCGATGACCAGCAAGGGCGCGGTGCTGCGACGTGCCGCTTCCGCAAGCCACAGTGAACTCGCCGAGCCATACAGCTGTCCCCAGCGCACCTGCATCTGCGCTTTCGAGGGTAATAACAGTTCCTGGGCCGGGCGGGCCGGGATGGAAGACAAAGGCGATGAGCTCAAAATTACATCCGGCAGAGCGATGCGCCGATGACGGCGGCGAAGGGGAATGTCAATACAAGACGCTCGGATACGACGCGAGCCGCCCGAAACGAGCGACGGAGTTTAGCAGACGTGGGCTCCAATCTATGGAGGGGCAAAGGGATGTCGGCCACTCAGGACGCAGTGGGGGCCGTGTTGCTGCGTGCGGAGCACAGGGTGTGTAAGGGGGTAGGGCGCGGACGCCTGGGTGAAGAACCCGTCGCCGTTCTGACGAGCGTGGCTAGGTCTACGTTGCCGAAGGGACCTCAACGTGGAGGGCGGCTCAGCGCAGAGGCAAATACCGAATCTGATTCATCCAGTCGCTGGCTTCGCTGTATTCCGCAATCATCAGCAAATCCTCGATGATGGTCGAAAGCGCAGCTCCCTCTTGATGCACGATGAATAGCCCGCTTATTGCTTCGCCGCGCTCGATGCGTGCGATGGCGAACCGAGGCATCGTGTTTACATCGTGGGATAGCACCGCACGTCCTTCCTTCGCGGCCCACGCG
>JAIBJL010000329.1 GCA_020029545.1 Gammaproteobacteria bacterium | reverse complement strand
CAGTGTCTGTTTGCGCTGGAACGGTTACTCGAGCGGCCGGGTCGCACAAAGTCTGAGCGGGCACTGTTGCGGGACATCCTGTTGGAGGGCGCGGGCGAACTGTTGGTGGAGAATGGCGAGGATCAGGAGCTCAAGGCGCTGTTTGATCGGCACAGCGAGGTCGACTTCGACACCAGCCAGCGGCAGGAACTGCAGGTGATGAAGAAGATGGCGGAGGAATATACCGGCTTGGATCTGGGCGATGGCGAAGGCCTGCGTTCCGACGAGGATCTGGCGCAGCGCATGTACGAACAAATGGCGGCACAGGAAGCGGCCGAGGAACTGCAGCGCGAGCAGAAAGCGCGTCGTCGTAAGACGCCAGCGCAACAACGCAAGGAAGACGAGGAAAAGCTGGCCACGCAGTCGGTTCGCGAGATTTATCGCAAACTCGCCAGCGCGGTGCATCCGGATCGCGAGCCGGACCCGGTCCTGCGAGCCACGCGAACCGAGTTGATGCAAAAGATCAACCGGGCATATGCGGCCAACGATCTGCTGACGTTGCTCGAAACGCAATTGCAGATCGAGCAGATCAATGCCAGCCAGATTGCCGACATGAGTGAGCAGCGCCTGAGGCAGTTCAACAAAATTCTTGCAGCCCAGCTCGATGAGCTCAAAACGGCTATCGCCCACCTGCAATCGGGATTCTGCATGGATTTCGGTATCGGAGGTGGCCGCAAACTTGACCCACGCAAGTTGGGACGGTTCATCGAGGAAGACAGGGCCGACCTGCAAGCCGAAATCGCCGGGCAGCAACGCGATCTCAAGATGCTCACTGACCCGGAGTCGGCGCGCCGCTGGCTCAAGCAGCAGCGTCGTTCGGTACGACAGGCTGATTACGATGCGGATTTCTTCAGCTAGTACGAACGACCCATCGGACTCCTGTCACGAGGGTCGTTGAGCCGAGCAAAAAGTGTGATTTTTGCTCGACTCACGCCGCCTTCGCGGCGGGGTACATCCATGTACCCAGGGTGGCACTCGACGGAATCGTTTCATGCTTCGGGGTCGGCCGGCTGCGTTCCCGACGCAGCTCGGCACTTCCTACATCCATGTAGGGCGGGCGCCGCACGATGGGCAACTGGAAACAGCTTCCATGAGCGTAGGCTCAATGCGGGCGTCCTGCGACGCGCAGCAGTCTGCGAACCGTACCGATGGTGCGTCGCCAGGATTGACCGCGCACCCGCGTCGGCAGCCCGAGGCGGGTGCGCATCGCGCTAAACACGGCATCGGGAACGCTGACGCTGCAGGCCTTCTCCAGTCCTTGAAAGCCGGGCGAGGAGTTGGCTTCGCAAATCCGATACCCAGCGTCGTCGAACAGGATGTCGATGCCGGCAACGTCCAGATTCAATGCTTGCGCGACGCGGATCGCGAGGTCGGCCATCGCCGCCGTCGGCTGGAATGCGCTGCCGACACCGCCGAGTGAAATGTTGGACTTGAAACCGCCGTCGGAAGAGCGCCTTTCCATCGCAGCAACGGCTTTTCCATCGATCACGATGACGCGCACATCGCGTCCATGACTGGACTTGATGTATTGCTGAAAGATGAAATCGGCACCGGCGTTCGCGCCGGCGAGCAATGCGGTGAGATCATGAAACTGTTCGCGATCGGCGCATAGCAACACGCCGTCGCCGCGCGTGCCTTTGAGCGTTTTCACGACGACTGGAAAGCCCAGTTCGCGTTCCACGACGTTCACGTCGACCGGAAACTTCGCCAGGATGGTCTTGGGGATGGGCAGGCCTGCACGCGACAGGATCTGCAGCGTCTGCAGCTTGTCGGCCACGGCTTCGATCGCGGCGGAGCCGTTCACCATGGCCACTCCTTTGCGCTCGAAATGACGCAGCACAGCGAGGGTGAAGTAGCTGGTCTCGCTGCCCGTGCGCGGAATGATCAGGTCCGGCTTGGTGAGCGGCCTTCCCTGATAAATTGCCGACCAGCCTTCGTCGGTATCGACAATGAGTTCGAAGTCCGCCGGATTCAGCACGCTCAGGTCGATGCCGGCATTAACTGCCGCGTCCTGGAAGCGTCGTACCTCGAGTGCCTCCGGTACGCCGTCCCTGAGCTCACGATGAAAAAACAGCCAGCAGCGCATCTCCTTACCTCGTTGTTGGCATGACGACGTGTCGGGCACGCATCTAGCAGCCTGTGATTACGATCAGTGAATGTGTCCGATTGCTTGCTGCAGCTTTGCTGGCAATCGCTGGCGGAGCGCGGCATTTCCGCAGGTCCCCATCGGAGCCGCACGTTGCATCTTCGACGCCGTCGAAGGCGTCGAGTTCAACGTCTGCATCAGAGGCGGGGTTCCTTGCAGGACTGCGATCCGTGATGTGACCGGCGTGTGACTTCGTGCGAAACGACCATCGATGCGTGACCGATTCGTGTCCGCGGAGGTATTGTGCGAAGCGGATTGGAAGTGGATTGCATGGCATGAGGCGGTAGCAATGAGTTGCGCTGTGGCGCATGGCTGCGCCGCCCGCCCGGCTTGCCCCGCAACGAACCCGCATCGGAGACCCATGATCGCCGACCCCGTTGCTGATTCTGTCGACCCCATTGGCCGTTTGCGCCAGATCCTGCGGCAGCACACGCTGATGCCGGAGGCGCAGGCGGTTGCAGCGGCATGCGCGCAAATCGGATTGTCGGCAGATGCGTTGTCCGGTGCCACGCTGTTGGCGCGAGAGTGGGTGACAGGCGCGCGCGCCCGCGCCGCGGAGCGCAACTACTTCGACGCTTTCTTGCAGGAGTTCGGTCTATCGAATCAAGAAGGTATCGCCTTGATGTCGCTGGCAGAATCGCTGCTACGCGTGCCCGATGCGCCGACGGCCGATCGCCTGATTCGCGAGAAGCTGTCGAGCGGAGATTGGTCGGCACACCGCGGCGGCTCGACCTCGGGGTTCGTCAATGCATCGACGTTCGGTCTGGCTCTGGCGGGAACAATCCTCGGGCGCGAAGCAGAGGACCAGGAGCGCGGCGGGCCATTGGCAAGCCTGATCCGCCGACTGGGCGAACCCCTGGTTCGACAGGCGATGCAACGCGCAATGAAACTGATGGGTGCCGAGTTTGTCGTCGGCAGCACGATTGAAGAAGCGCTGAGCCGCTCGCGCAAGGACGACCGGCTTGCCGTGTGCTCGTTTGACATGCTGGGGGAGGGTGCGCGGACTGACGCCGATGCACTGCGCTACTTCAAGTCCTATCAGCATGCCGTTGCAACGATTGGGGCACAGGTGAGGGGGACACCCCCCATCGGTGCGCCGCATTCGATCTCGATCAAGCTGTCGGCACTGGACCCGGCGTATTCGCGCACCAAGACTCGTAGTGTCCATGCGCGTTTGATCCCGCGTGCCTTGGAGCTGACTCGCCAGGCAGCGAGTCTGGGACTGGGTCTGACGATCGACGCGGAGGAGGCGGATCGCCTCGATATTTCGCTCGATGTGATAGAGGCGCTGATGCGCGATCCGGCGACGCGCGACTGGCCTGGCCTGGGGTTGGCAGTGCAAGCCTATGGCAAGCGTGCCGGCGACACGATCGAATGGGTCGTGGCGCTGGCGCGGTCGGTCAATCGTCGCATGACTCTGCGAGTGGTGAAGGGTGCGTACTGGGACAGCGAAATCAAGCGTGCGCAGGAGCGTGGTCTCCAAGACTATCCGGTGTTCACGAACAAGCTGCACACCGACATTTCGTACCTGGCCGCGGCGACCCGACTGTTTGCCGCAACGGACGTCATCTATCCGCAGTTCGCCACTCACAATGCCATGACGATTGCCGCGATTCTGCAACTGAGCCCGGGTGCCGCGTTCGAATTTCAGCGCCTGCACGGCATGGGCGAATTGCTGTACAGCGAAGCGGCGCGCCGCATCGATGGCTTTCCGCGAGTTCGCGTGTACGCCCCTGTCGGTGCGCATGAAGATTTGCTGGCGTACCTGGTGCGTCGCCTGCTGGAGAACGGCGCAAATACTTCGTTCGTCAACCAGTTCATGGACTCACGATTCGCCGTCGAAAGCGTGGTGGAGAATCCGTTGTGGGCTATCGAAACGGCCCACGATGGCGCGATGAGCAGCGGGCCGACAAAGCTGCCCCTGCCTGGCGACCTTTATCGACATCAGGCGACCGAGCCGTATCCGCGCCGCAATTCCGGCGGTGTGGATTTCGGCAATCCCGACCAGATTCAGGCGCTGTTGCAAAGTCTTCGACATGGCCGCGCTACGCGTCCGGTAGGGGGGCCTATCCTCGGCGGTGTTGCAGCCGCAGGTGCGTTCACCGAAGTGCGCAATCCTGCTGCACACGCTGAAGTGGTTGGCGTCACGCGCAACGCCACGGACACTGAGATTCGCTCGGCCTTCGATCGCGCAGCGACAGCCTTTCCCGCCTGGGATCGACTCGGAGGCGCGGCGCGGGCTGCCATTCTTGAGCGAGCCGCCGATCTGATCGAGCAGCAGCGTGCCGTGCTGTTCGACCTGCTGATCCGTGAAGCCGGCAAGACCATGAACGATGCCGTTGCCGAAGTGCGCGAGGCCGCGGATTTTCTGCGTTACTACGCTGCGCTGGCTCGCGAACAGTTTGCCGATCCGATCGCCCTGACGGGTCCGACCGGTGAGCGCAATACCCTGTCGCTGCACGGACGTGGTGTGTTTGCCTGCATCAGTCCATGGAATTTTCCCTTGGCCATTTTCACCGGGCAAGTCGGTGCCGCGCTCGCCGCCGGCAATGCGGTGATTGCCAAGCCGGCGGCTCCCACGACACTGGTGGCTGCAGCTGCTGTCAGGTTGTTGCACGAGGCGGGTGTGCCCGTGGAGGTTCTGCACTTCGTGCCGGCGGAAGGGCGACTGTTCGGCGAAGCCGCATTCGCACATCCTGCCCTGGCCGGTGTGGCGTTGACGGGTTCGACAGCCACTGCCAACACGATCAATCGATTGCTGGCGGCACGCGACGGTGCCATCGTGCCCCTGATCGCGGAGACCGGCGGCCTCAATAGCATGATCGTCGATTCGACTGCCTTGCCCGAACAGGTGGTCGACGACGTCATGGCATCGGCGTTTCTCAGTGCGGGGCAGCGCTGTTCGGCCCTACGGTTGCTGTTCGTGCAGCAAGAGATAGCCGATCGTGTCATCACCATGATCTGCGGCGCCATGGACGAACTGGTGATTGGAGATCCATCGCTGGAGGCAACCGACGTCGGCCCGGTGATTTCCGAGGCGGCGGCCACTGGCTTGAAGGCCCACATCGATCGCATGCGCGGTGTGGCCCGCATGGTGAAGGCCTGTCAGCTCGATCAAACCCATAGGCAAGGTTCGTTCGTCGCACCCACCCTGATCGAACTCTCCGCGCCAGAGCAACTGCGCAGCGAAGAGTTTGGTCCGGTGCTGCACGTGTATCGCTATGAGGCTTCGCAGCTCGACACGGTGCTGGCCTGCATTCGCGATTCAGGCTTCGGGCTCACGCTGGGTGTACAGACGCGGATCGATGCGGTGTGGCGGCAGATCTTTGCCGGCACGTCGGTCGGCAATACCTATGTCAATCGCAATATGGTCGGTGCAGTGGTCGGCGTGCAGCCTTTCGGCGGTAATGGATTGTCGGGCACCGGCCCGAAGGCCGGCGGCCCGCACTACTTGCTGCGATTTGCGAACGAACGGACACTGACGATCAACGAGACAGCGACGGGCGGGAACGTGGCGTTGCTTAAGGGATGATCCCAACTCCGGTGCTTTGCGGGCCAGAACTCGCTTCCCGCGTCTTCGAGCCAGTGGGGTTAGCTCC
>JAIBJL010000328.1 GCA_020029545.1 Gammaproteobacteria bacterium | reverse complement strand
TCGAGGTCGAATTTCAGATCGCCCAGCGCCAGCACGCGCGGCGCATCGACTGGGCTGGCGCGGCGCACCAGCGCCTTTAACCTGACATCCAGTTCGGCGAGCGAAAAGGGTTTGACCAGATAGTCGTCGGCGCCGGCGTCGAAGCCACCGATCTTGTCGGCGAGCAGATCCTTGGCGGTCAGCATCAGAATGGGCAGTCGAGTGCGCCCTGCCTGACGCAGGCTGCGACACAGCGACAGGCCGTCGAGGCCCGGCAGCATGAGATCCAGGATCACCGCGTCGTAAGGATTGTCGAGCGCCAGCTGCAGGCCCACACGACCGTCATCCGCACGGGTCACACTGTCGCCACGTGCCGCGAAGTACTCGGCGATGTTGGCGGCAATGTCGTGATGATCTTCGACCAGCAGCAATTGCATCTAAGACTCTCGGGCGACGCAGCGCCGACTGTCATGACGATGTCACATTGTAGGGCGCGCGCGCATAAACCGCGACGCGCATCATCGTATTGCCGGCCAGTAGCGGCCGCACCGGTCGATCATTAAAGATTCATTTGAATGTCAACCCCATGCAGTATTGCCGGCGCACAGTGGGCTATGGACTGAGGAAGTCCTTACTGCGGGCGAGCAGCGCGGTTCGTGCGCCGCCGGTCCGAGCCTGAATGTGAGGTGTGTCATGGCGAGTGTACAAGCCGCCGATTTGTTTCGTCGCATCGATCAGGCCGAATACGCTTGGTGCCTGCGCCTCAACCGCAGCTGCCGGCGTCAGGCAGTGCGACGGCTGTTCGCGGTGATCAGCCGGCTCGGCGACGGCGTGTTCTGGTACGTCCTGGTATTGTCGCTGCCGCTGTTCTATGGCGAGCGGGCGTTGCTGCCGGCCGTGCGCATGGCGGCCGTCGGTTTCGTTGGCGTGGCGCTGTACAAGTATCTCAAGTCGCGCCTGGTGCGCGAACGGCCGTACATCTCGCTGGCCGGCATCGTGCCGGGAACGCGCGCGCTGGACCGCTACAGCTTTCCTTCGGGACACACCTTGCACGCAGCGAGTTTCGCGACGCTGATTACCGTGAGTTTTCCGGAACTGGCCTGGCTGTGTGTGCCATTCGCGATACTGGTGGCAATGTCGCGGGTGGTGCTCGGCCTGCACTATCCGAGCGATGTGGCGGCGGGCGCGGCGATGGGCGGGGCGCTGGCGGCCCTTGCCATGGCTTTGCTACCGATTGGCTGATGACCCGTCGCCGACGGTAGGCCCGGTAGCCACGGCAGGTGGGCCGGTTTCTGTCGGCGCGGGTCGGATGGGGCGGGGCAGCATTTTGCTGGCCGTTCACCAATCACTACTCACCACTCACTTTCTGACGGTCGGTCTCCTTTGAGCGTCGTGACTCGCGCCTGAAAACATGGGAAAGTGCGCGCCCGCCGGTATCCCGGAGGCGTCGTTGCGACTTTCCGCTTATGTCCGAGTTTCTGACCGCCGCACTGTACAAATTCGTCGACCTGCCTGACTTCGCGGCCCTCAAGGCGCCTCTGCAGGCGTGCTGTGAACAGCATGCAGTGAAGGGCACGATCCTGCTGGCTGCCGAAGGCATCAACGGCACGATTGCCGGCCGCAGCGAGGCGATCCGCGCGGTACTCGCGTTTCTGCGCAGCGATCCGCGCTTCGCCGATCTGGATCACAAGGAATCATTCGCCCCGAAGATGCCGTTCTACCGGCTCAAAGTGCGTCTCAAAAAAGAGATCGTCACGCTGGGCGTGCCGGGGATCAATCCGGCGAAAATGGCCGGCACTTACGTGCGGCCCGAGGACTGGAACGCGTTGCTCGACGATCCCGATGTCGTTGTCGTCGATGTGCGCAACGACTACGAAGTCGCGGCGGGCACGTTCCAAGGGGCGATCAATCCACGCACGCGCTCATTCGGCGAATTGCCGGATTGGGTGCGACGCGAACCCGCATTACGCGCCAAGCCCAAAGTGGCGATGTTCTGTACCGGCGGCATCCGCTGCGAAAAATCCACGGCGTTGCTACGCGCCCAGGGATTCGACGAGGTGTATCACCTGCAGGGCGGCATCCTCAAGTATCTGGAGGTCGTCCCGCAGGCGCAGAGTCGCTGGCAAGGCGAATGTTTCGTCTTCGACGAGCGCGTCTCGGTGGTGCACGGATTGCAGCCGGGCACGCTGGAACTGTGCCGCTCGTGTCGGCAGCCCGTGACTGAGCAGGACAAGACTTCGCCGTACTTTGTGCAGGGCGTAAGCTGCCATCGCTGCCACGACTCCAAGACCGAAGCGCAGAAGCGCAGTCGCATGGAGCGACAGAAGCAGATGGCGCTGGCGGAGAGTCGCAATCAACAGCACATCGGTGTGCGGCTGGAGCCGAAGAACAAGTCAGCGGGCGACGCATAGCAGGCCAGCGAAGACGCGGCGAAGCTGCAGCGATAAGCACCAATGCCACCTCAACCCTACTGCCTTGGCGCGAGGGCTTGGGGCGTGGGGCCTGGGTAGGAGACTCGAATTCCATGCGCCAGCGTGTACCCGCTCTTCGTTTCCTGCCCAGGCCCCACGCCCCAGGCCCCGTTGGCGGCGGCAATTTGTGGCGTTCGCTACTGAGTAAGCACCGTTCGCGCTAATCCACATATCACTGAGCTAGGCGCAGGTTGCGCCGGCCGAGTCAGATCTGCGGGCCGTGCAACGCTTCGCTGATACTGGTCAGTCGTGAAATCCGGCGTCCCTGCAGCGTCATGATGACGGTGAGCTGATCCTGGCTGCGCATGGCACTTTGCGATGGCATCGGCACGTCGAGCTTCTTCATGGTATCGACACGACGCTCCTGGTACGAAGCGTGTACGGTCCAGGGATGCTGCCATTCGCGCGCCATTGCAAAGTGATCGCGATTGATATGCGTGGAAGCGACGAACTTCTGTTGCAGCGGCAGGACTTGCGACAGATAGGCGCACAGCTCGGCCTTGCCGCCATGCAGTTGCATGGGGCTTTCCGGTGTGCGGTCGTCCAATGCGACGACGAGGTTGTCGTCGAATAATGCACACACACCGTCCGCATCGCCCTGCGCGGACAGTGCTTCCATCTGTTGCAACAGGGCGGTCACACCGTTTTCGTTCAGTAGCAGATAGCCACTGCCATAAGCACCGGCAGCGACCAGAGCGAGCAGTGCGAACAGTTTGCGCATGAAGACCT
Source organism: Gammaproteobacteria bacterium (assembly GCA_020029545.1). GTDB lineage: Bacteria > Pseudomonadota > Gammaproteobacteria > Steroidobacterales > Steroidobacteraceae > Steroidobacter. The sequence continues at coordinate 2,641 of JAIBJL010000328.1, read as the reverse complement.
TGGACCACACTCTTGGATCATACTGGCGGTTCGAATCGCGACGCTCCGATGGTGCGCTGTCGCGGTGCCGATAGCCATGACAGTGCCCTGAATACGCGACGACCGTCACATCGGGCATCATCGGCACCACCGACCTCTGGATACGTGGATGGGATGGTAGCCGGCGTTCGAGATCCGATGCGTCATCCGTCCGCGGTATGATTTGAATTGGAAAGCAAGGAACGAAGTGCGGAGCGGCGATGGCCGGATCACACTGCATCCCAAGCGGCACCTGGGCCGCGTTAACGGGAGCGAATCATGCTGGCTCAAGCGGGATTGTCGAGAATGTCGATGGCGGTTCGGAACTCGGGCAACAAACAGCCTTCCGCAGCGTTCGTCACCGACGAACAGCGTTGGGCGGCTGTGACGGCACGCGATGCGGCAGCCGACGGCGTTTTCTACTATTCGGTGCGCACGACCGGAGTGTACTGCCGGCCCTCATGTGCCTCACGTCGTGCACGTCGCGAGAATGTGAGTTTTCACGCCGACTGTGTCGCTGCCGAAGCGGCGGGTTTTCGTCCGTGCAAGCGCTGCCACCCTCGGGAGGGCTCACTGGCAGACCGCCAGGCGCAATCGGTGGCGCGAGCTTGTCGACTCATTGAGACGGCGGATGAATTGCCGTCACTCGGAGAACTGGCCGCGGCGGCAGGTCTCAGTCGTTTTCATTTTCATCGTCTCTTCAAACAAGTCACCGGGTTGACTCCCAAAGCCTATGCGACGGGGCATCGCAGCGACCGTATGCGCAATGAGTTGCAGCGCGGGCAAAGCGTCACCGAAGCAATCTATGAAGCGGGTTTCAATTCCAGTGCGCGCTTCTATGCGAACGCTGCGGATGCGCTGGGCATGAAACCCGCAACCTTTCGCGCCGGTGCGCTCGGCGCCACTATCCGTTTTGGTGTGGGCGATTGTTCACTCGGCTCGATCCTGGTGGCGGCGAGTGCAACCGGAGTCTGCGCGATTCTGCTGGGTAATGACCCGGAGGCATTGGTGCGCGATCTGCAGGATCGTTTTCCGAAAGCGTCGCTGATCGGCGGCGATGCACAGTTCGAGCAGTGGATGGCGAGCGTGATCGGCTTCGTCGAAGCGCCACGCCTTGGCTTGAGCCTGCCCCTGGATGTGCGCGGCACGGCGTTCCAGCAACGCGTCTGGCAGGCATTGCGAAATATTCCGCTGGGATCGACGGCGAGCTATGCCGATATCGCAGCACGCATCGGCGCTCCGAAGGCGGTACGGGCAGTGGCGCAGGCGTGCGGCGCCAACCCGCTGGCAGTGGCGATTCCCTGTCATCGTGTCGTACGCACGGACAAATCATTGTCCGGATACCGTTGGGGTGTGGAGCGCAAACAGGCGCTGCTCGATCGTGAAAAAGGCGACTGAATGCGGCTGTCCGGTTGGCTAGTAATGCGGCGGCCGTTCTTCTTCCGGCGAGTACTGCGTCGGTTCGCTGCGATCGGCGTCGAAGCGTGCCAGCAGCGACGCCAGCTGCAACCGCAGCGCGTCGATTTCCTGTTGCTGGCGATACACGACATCGCTCAGGTCGGTATTGGCCCGCTCCAGATAGGCCATGCGCAGTTCCAATCGATCGGTGGTGTCATTCATCGGGCCGACTCCGGCGATCGGTGCAGGTGGGGTTCGCGGCGACAGGGTCCGTACTGAGCGTGTCGCGCCGTTGGCTGGGCAGTTTCCGCGACTCGCGGCGATCGCGCAACTGTACACCGCGGAGGTACGCTGCTCTCGAATCGACGGCGGCGTAGCAAAACTCACAGGCGACAGCTCGAATTCAGCCGTTCACAATACGTGGCATGACGACCCTGTTATTGATCGCGTCCGGCGTGGCAGTGAGCGTCTTTGCACTGATCTGCCTGTTCTTATATCTGCGCCAGGACCGCTTCCTGTTCATCCCCGTGCGTAACGATGCCACGCTGGCACTGAAGTTCGACGCGCAGCGGGTGCAGATTGCCGCCGGTAAGCACTGGATCGAAGGCTGGTGGACGGATCACCCGACGGCGAGCAGCAATGCAGTGGTGCTGTATTTCGGCGGCAATACAGAGGACGTGCTGTACACCGCCGCGACGGCGCAGCAGATCGACGCGCGTCGCCTGCTGGTGACGAATTATCGTGGCTACGGCAATACGCCGGGACGGCCGGGACAGAAGGAGCTGTTCGGCGATGCACTGGCGATTTACGACTACGCGACGCAGACAGCCGGGGTTGCGCCTGCGGATATTGTGGTGATGGGGCGCAGTCTCGGTTCTGGCGTCGCGACCTGGCTGGCCTCGCAACGACAAGTACGTGCCACGATTCTGGTGACGCCGTACGACAGCATTCTTAGCGTGGCTAAGCGGCATTACTCCGCGTTCCCGGTACGGGCGTTGCTGCGTCATCCATTTCCGTCGCTGGATTATGCCGCTCACGCCAGGGCGCCGGCGTTGATCATTGCCGCAGAACACGACACGCTGATTCCCGTAGCGCATGCGCAGCGCCTTGCGGCAGCGTGGGGTGGCTCGCACGCAATCGAGGTGTTACCCGGCGTGGCTCACGGCGATGTCGAACAGCATGCCGACTACTATCCGCTCATCAACGAATTCCTGCGCAAGCTCTG
>JAIBJL010000057.1 GCA_020029545.1 Gammaproteobacteria bacterium | reverse complement strand
TCGCCGCGTACGCGGCGGGCACATCTGCTGCACATGGATGTGCGAATGCCGTGGGCGCAGGAAGCGCTGGAACGGCCATGTGCCTGGGTGGCACTCGATAAAGTACGTTTCATACCTCGGGGTCGTGCCCAGCACGTAGGAACTCACATGAAGATGCACACTTTCCCGCGCACGACTTCCGGCCCGGCCAGCGCCACCGTCACGGCTGCTCACCACAAAGAGGCTGGGGCGAGTCGCTGGCTCGCGACCCTTACGGGTTTACCGATCCCCGCTACATTGCCCCTGCCGGAGACCCGCTGGAGCCAGAGACGTGCTGGCAACCCACTGTGGCGTCTGATCGCGATGCAGAAATCGGCGCCGACGCAACCCCCGGCGGAGCGGCCGTCGGGCAGCCGGCGCCCGGCTTGATTTGTCCATTCAGGTAACGGTATATGCGTACTGATACTGGCCAAGATTTCGTTGCCTCGCCACTACCCGGTTCAGAGCGCGATGACTTATCGACTACCTCGAATTTCCGTTCCGCAGCGCAACCGACTCCGACTGTCCCTCCGCGCCGGTGCGGATTCGACGTTCCAAGTTGGCCACTCACTCGTACCGTAGCGACGACCTGCCGCGCAGGGATCCAGCCATGAAAACCCACTCATCCCCAACCCGTTCTTACTTGTGGAGCGCCGGCAGCTGCCTGCTGGTGCTCATGAGCACCAGCTCGGCCCGCGTCAGCGAAGAAGCCGAAGAGCGCAGTCGCATAGCCGCGGCCAGTCTCGAAGATGCCGTCGTCGTCGACTGCCAGCTGCCCGGCAAGCTGCAGAAACTCGGCGGCATACGCACCTACATGACACCGGGCACACTCAAGCGCCTGTCTGCGGTCGATTGCCGTGCGCGCGGCGGCGAATACACGCTCGGCGATCTGTCCAGCGGCACCTTGTCGCTGCAACGCTGGTTGCCGCTTGCGCAGCAAGGTCAGCCTGAGGCCCAGTACTATGTCGCCCGCATCTATGCGAACGGCATGAGCGGCGTGTCGACGGACTACGGCAAGGCGGCCGAGTGGTACCAACTCGCCGCCAAGCAGAACTATTCTTCCGCGATCCAGGAACTCGGCTACATGTACGAACAGGGCCTGGGCGTGCAACAGGACGCGAAGATGGCATTGAACCTGCAGCGCCAGGCGGCCGGTCTCGGGGATGAACTCGACTATTCATGGAAAATCGCCGCGGCCAAGGAAGAAGCGGCGCAGCAGATCGCAGCGCTCAGCGCCCAGCTCGAGAACAGCAACGATCAGCTCGCGGCATTGCGCGGCGAACTCGACGACACGACCAATGCCGTGTTCAAGAGCCGCGCGCAACTGGCGAAATCCGAGAACGCCATCCTCGACCTGCGTGAGCAGCTCAAGGTCGCGCAGGAAGGCAGCGGCGGCCAGGACACCGCGAAAGCCAAGGAGATAGAGGCGACGCTGGTGGCACGCGAAGCGGCGTTGCGCACGGCACAGGGCCAGGTCGAGACGCTATCGGCACAGCTGCGCGAGCAGCAGGCTCAGCTGGCCAGCAAGCTGGCCGCATCGCAAGCCTCCAGTTCGGATCTGAGCGAACTGCTGGCCACCGAGCAGGCCAAGAATCGCTCGCTCGAAGCCCGCGCGGCGCAGGCCGATCAGCGCCTGTTGCGTTCGCAGCAGGAACTTGCCGAGCAGCGCGCGCAATATCGCGCCGAAGTCGAGCAACTGCTCGCCGAGCGTCAGGATCTGGAGCGTGCAGTCGCCCAAAACAAAGACGGTGCCGCGGCAATCGTCGCGGCGCGCGAGCGAGAGCTCGCCAAGCAGTTGCTGCGTGTGTCGTCGCTTGAGAAGGAACTGGCGAACGCCAAGCAGGCACAGGCGGCTGCGAAGACGCCCGCAGCCAGCGCGAGAGCAACAGCGGATGCAGTCGCGCTGAGTCGTATCGCCGACCTGCAGAATCGCTTCGATACACAGCAGAAGGAGTTGAAGGCACAGCAGCAGGAACTCGCCTCGTTGCGTACCAAGGCCCAGCAGGATCGCGCCGCACTGGTTCGCGAAACGACCGAGCAACTCGCACGCCGCACGGCCGAACTGGAAACCAAACAACAGAAACTGGCATCGTTGGAGTCGGAAACCAGCGAACTGCGCACGCAGGTCAATTTCCTGCGCGACCAGCGCGACAAGGACTCGAACAGTCTCATGAGCGAAGCAGCGCGCGCCCGGGAAGCTACCCGAGTGGCACAGCAAAAGCTCAACGAGCAACGCGAACGCCTGGACCGTCTGCAGACCGAGAAGGCTACCGAGATGGCCTCGCTCGCGAAGGCTCGCGATCAGCTGCAACGTCAGCTGGCCGCCAACCAGCAGGCGAACGAAATGCAGGTCACCTTCCTGAAGAAAGATCTCGAAGCACGCCAGAACGACCTGGAGGCGAAGAACGGCGAGATCAGCAAGCTCGAACAGCGCCTTGATGAACAGTCAAAACTGTTCGCCTCCATGGTGGCAAAGACCAAGACAGCACCCGAGCCGCAGCGCGTGGCGATGAACGTCGACGTCCAGCCCAAGATGCGTTCGGCGGACAGCCGTCCGGCCAGCCAGGGCGATGCGGTAGCCAGCAGCCTGCCCGATCCGATGCGCGCCTCGCTGAGCTAGTTCCGCAGCGCCAGCCCGGGCAAGGACTACGCGCTCGTGATCGGCAACAGCAACTACCAGAACAAGAACATTGTGAGCCTCGACACGCCCATCAATGACGCCCGCGATGTCGCTGACCTGTTGGAGCAGCGTTACGGTTTCGAAGTGCAGCTGCTGACCGATGCGACTCGCGATCAGATCATGACCGCCCTGCACCAACAGAAGCTCAAACTAGGCCCGGCGGACAATCTGCTGATCTACTACGCCGGTCATGGCGCCGTCGATGACACGGCGCAGCGTGCCTTCTGGCTCGGCGTCGAAGCCAACAACGACACCCGCGCCGGCTGGCTCGAGGCCGACCACATCCGCGCCAAGATCAAGGAAATGAGCGCGAAACACGTGCTGCTGGTGGCCGACTCCTGCTTCTCGGGCGCCATCACACATCCCAAGACCACAACGATCGGCCGTGGTTTGAACGAGACCCGGCTGCGGGTCCAGTGGAACCGTAAGGCACGTATGGTGCTGACCTCAGGTGAAAACACGCCGGTAGCCGACAGCGCAGGCGATAAGAACCACTCCCTGTTCGCACGGTACTTCCTGCAGGTACTGCGCCAGAACGTCAACATCATGAGCGGCGAGATGCTGTCGCACGCTCTGGGCGAGCGCATGCTGACCGAACCCATCAAGGTAGGTAAGGACGGTCGTCCGCAGCGTCCGACCTATTCGACGCTGCAGGACGCCGATCACGACGTGGGCGATTTCTTTTTCGTGCCGGTGGCCGAGCCGGCCCGCGTGGCAGGTGCGAACTGGTAGTCTCCCGGGCAATAATTGCCTCACTGTCGACGTTGCGACTTATCGATACCACCAAGGGGAGAATGATGATCAAGATTCATCGGGCGGTTGCGCTCAGCGGCCTGGGGCTGGCGGCGATCATGGGTACGAGCGGCGCGATGGCACAACAGAACCTCAGCACCTACGTCACCGCTGCCAATGGTGCCAGCGATGTCCAGATCGCGACCGCGGCGGCGGTACAGCGCACCTGCACCTCGCTGAGCAGCGGCACACTGGGCGGGGGAACCCAGACCGGCGGATTGAATTTACCCGCGAACACCTCGCGGCGCGACCTGTTTCTGCGTTGCAATGAGCTGGTGCAGTCAGCACAAGCGCTGCAGGGCCTGCAAGGCAGAACTCGCTCGCTCGGCTTGACGAAGGAACAGCTACTCGCGGCGGTCCAGCAGGTGTCCGGCGAAGAGCTCGCGGCGCAGGGCTCGCTGTCGACACAGGTCTCCTCCGGTCAATTCGCCAACATCAGCGGCCGTCTGAATGCGCTGCGCTTTGGTGGCACTACGGCTGCTGCCCGCGGTCGCGTTGCATCGCTGGATACCCAGCCGCGCAATCGCGAACTCTATGCCGGCAACGACACGCTGCCGCGCCTCGGTGGCGGTGCGTCTTCCGACTCGCAGGGGGCAGACCGCCCCTGGGGCTGGTTCGTCGAGAGCAGCTACGGCTTCGGCGACCATGATCAGACCGCGAACGAAGACGCCTTCGACTTCGACTCGGTCAGTGTCTCCACAGGGACGGATTACAACTTCGGCAACGCGGTGCTGGGTTTCTCGGTGGGCTTCGACCGCTACTCCGCCGACTTCGATACGGCGACGCTGATCAGCGGTGGCGATGCCCAGGTCGAAGGCGTCAGCGGTTCGCTGTTCGGCGCCTACTTCGGCGAACGGCTGTCGATCAATGGGATTGCCAGCTATGGTTCGCTGAAATCGGATATCACACGTCGCGCGCAATACGAGCAGTCCACTAGTGTGGTGTGCGACCTCGGTTGCGGCACCAGCCGCGATTTCAAGGGTAGCCCGGATGGCAGCTATGTCGCTCTCGGCCTGACCCTGTCGCATGATTTCTCCGCCGGCGGCTGGGACGTCACGCCCTCATTGACCGGCAGCTACCGCAACGTCGACATCGACAGCTACTCGGAGCGCGACACCTCTGCGAACGGTGGCCTGGCACTCGCGTACGACGATCAGACGATCAAGTCGACCCGCTCCATTCTCGGCATCGCCATCTCGCGTCCGATCAGCAAGGCGTTCGGCGTGCTCACGCCGAACTTCCGCGCCGAATGGCATCACGAGTTCGAGGACGACGCCCGGACGCTGCGCGCCAAATACGTGGTCGAGAACGAAGTGATCCCGACCGACCGCAACAACTTCGCCTGCGCCATCTCGTGCTTCGCGTTCTCGACCAACCCCGCGGACTCCGACTTCGGCGTGGCGGGCGTCGGTCTGTCGGCAACGTTTGCGCAGCGCATGCAGGCTTACGTCTACTACGAGGCATTGCTCGGCGCTGCAGACCTCACCAGCAACTCGATTGCCCTGGGGCTTCGCGGTTCATTCTGATCGGCCAGTGAAGTTCGGCTCGGCGGCCGGCGTTGTTCCATACAACGCTCGGCACTTCCCACATCCCTGTGGGTCGGCCGATCTGTGTTCCCGACACAGCTCGGCATTCCCTACATCCTTGTAGGTCACGAGTGGCAGGGCTCGGCGGTGTCTTGCATCGAAGCATCGCTTCGCTCTGCCGAGCGGGTGGCCATGGATGGACACCCAGGGCTTGCGCGCAGCAGGAGTGCGCAGCGCAATGCCCGAGTCGCTGTTTCAAACTACGACGTTTTCTGCGCCTTGGTCGCCAACGCATCGGCGCGACACGCCGTCTGTTCCAGACGAAACAGCGCCTGACTGGCCGGTTGGACGAGTCGTGCGTAGCGCACCAGATCGAGTGCTTCGGCACTGCGATTGCGGTCCAGCGATTGCTGGGCTCGCTGCGCATAGATCTCGGCCGCCGCAGCTTTCAGGCGCAGCGCCTGCGCATGCTTCGGATCGTCGGCAAGCACGCTGTTGAGCACATCGTTCACGCTGTTGGGGCCGTCGCTGAGAATGTATTTCAACTCCTCCAGCGGGGTCTCTGCCGTTATACCTGCGAGCGAATCGCTTGCCAGCAGCACGTTCTCATCCAGCTCGCGACGTCGTTCCGGCGTCAGCTCGGTGGCTGCGGGTTTCTGTGTGATCGCGGCCGGCCGAATCACCTCAGCACATTGCAACACTTCCATCGTCGAATCCTCGACCGCCACTCGATAAAACTGCGCGCCGACCACCACGGCCGCCACCGACACGATCGCCGCGCCAATCATGAGTGGCTTGGCAAACCGACGCAGTGCACTGCGAGGTTCGAGGTCCTGCAGGAATTCGCGAACCGAACCCGTGCGTTGCGCGCGCCGCAGCGCGAGTCCCTTACGGATGCTTTCCCATTGCCGACGCGTCAGTGCAGTAATTCGCTGCGGCACCAGTTTCTTTTCCTTCACATCGCGCGCGGACGCACGATTGAACGGATGCTTGCCGGTGAGCAACTCGTAACTGACACACGCCAATGCATAGATGTCATCGCGCGGGTCAGGGGTATCCTGCGTCCACATTTCCAGCGACGCATAGGCGGGCGTCAGACCGCCCAGGCGCTTGCCCGGATCGAAGATCGTCTCGTCACTCTTGCCGTCGGTGGGACGAACCAGTCGCGAGATGCCGAAGTCCAGCACTTTCACCGTGCCATCGGCGCAGACAAAAATATTGCCGGGCTTGAGATCCGAATGAACGATGCGCTTGTGGTGACCGGCCTCGAGTGCCGCACCCACTGCACTGATGATGGCCCACGCCTGGGCCAGCGGAATCCCTTTGGCGTACTCGTTGCGCAGCCAGGAATCCAGCGGCCGACCTTCCAGGTATTCCATGGTCATGTAGATGCGATCGCCGTCGCGATCGAAGTCGTACACCGTGACCACATTGGGATGCGCCAGCGAGCCCGCACGCCGTGCTTCGCGCTGCAATGCCATGAACGAATCCGGATGTGCGCTGACCTCGGATTTGAGTATTTTCAGGGCAATGAAGGGATTGCGGTCCTGAGCTTCTTCGCGTCGCAGGTCGCGCGCTTTGAACACCTTGCCCATGCCGCCACTGCCCAACTCCTCCATGAGTACGAAGCGTTCGCGCACGATCATGCCGGTCTGCAACGGACCGGAAGTCTGCTGCGGAGGCGATGACGCACGCAGCGGCGCGCGCTGCGTGGAGTTGTGCGACGGCGCCTGCCGGGCGGCGGGAGGGCGCGTCGCGATGCGAGTGGCACCGGCCAAGTCGGAGTCCGGCATCAATGCGCGTGGCGTCAGCGCTGTCGGCCCTGCAGCGGCGTGCGCAGGAGCAGCGTCAAAAAGGTCCCGCAGCGACAGCCAGACCGACGCCGACAAGCGTCCGCTCTGCACACTGTCCTTCAGCCAGCTGGCCACGACTTCGCGTTGATCCGGATTGCCCTCCAGATACTCGCGGAAAGCAGCCCGCAGCTGCATATCGTCGATGGAGCCGCCGATGAAGCGACCGAGTTCCGTGCCCAGCTCATGCATGTGGATGTTTTATACAGGTGCGCAAGGCGCAGTGGCACGCCCCGCGCGCCGCAGTCTACCGGAAAGCGCACCCCACGCCGACCATCGCGGCCGCTCCCCGCCTGCTCGGTGTGCGCCCAACCTCAGGTGACCCCGGCCTGTGCGTCGCTGGCGGACTTTCGGTACGCGGCAACCAGCTCCCGGAAATCCGGCGAGGTCGCGGCCAGTGCCGCTGGCGTGCCCTGCGCGACCAACCGACCGTTGTGCATGACCAGCACTTCGTCGAAGCGTTCGAGCAGGTTCAGGCGGTGTACGGACGACATTACACAGGCCTCGCCGAAAGCATCGAACAATTGCCGATAGACACGCGCTTCGGTGTTCGAATCGAGGCTGGCCGTCGGCTCATCCAGCAACACCAGACTGCTGCCCGCTGCCGCGAGTACGCCGCGTGCCAGCGCAACGCGTGCGCGCTGACCACCGGACCAGTTAGCGCCGCGCTCGGACATCGAGGCATCGAGTGCCGCGGCATCGCCGACAAAATCGCTGGCGCAGGACAGCTCCAGTGCGCGCCGGTACTCGACTGGCTGCGGCGGACCGCTCACCGATTCGCACAAGCCGAGATTCTCGGCGAGCGTACCTTCAAACACTTCCGCTTCCTGTGGAATCAGCGTGGTGGTCGCGCGCAGAAACTGCGCGACCTCGACAGGCGACGTCATTGCCGTCGCTGCGTCACGCTGCAGTACGATGCGGTCGGCATCGTACAAACCGGCGAGGATGCGCAGTAACGTGCTCTTGCCGGAACCGCTGCTGCCGATCAGCGCATAGCGTCGTCCCCGCTGCAGCGTGACCTCCACGTGTTCGAGCGCCGGTAGTTGCGTGCGTGCGCGCTCATGGTGAAAAGTCAGCTCGCGGATCGAGCACTGCTGCCATGAACCGGCGAGCGACGCAGCTGTCGCGGCGGACGCCGGCATGACGGCATTCCTGATCGTATCTGCGCTGGAATAGTCCGCCTGCTGGCGCGCGAAGGTCTGGAAATGCGCCGCGACCGCAGCGATGACACCGCCTGCCTGCGAGGCGTATTCCCACACCATGTACAGACTGCCCAACAGCAGAGTGCTGCCCACGGCGCTGCTCGGTGCGTCGCGCACTGCCAGCCAGGCAAATAAAGCGACCAGCGCGCAACTCAACGCGCGACTGGCGATATCGACCGTGCACCACTTGGCCTCGTTCAGCACGATCACGCGCTTCAATGGCTCGAAGACGGACTGCAGTCGTCGCTCCAGCAGTGCCATGACGCCGCGCGCTTGCCGCAGCGCGAACAGCGTAGTCGCATTGGCCAGCGAATCGACCATTGCCGAGGAGAAGCGTCGCTCGGCGTCGTTCTCCTTGTACGCAAAACGGATCATGGCGGCGTCGAAGCCCATCACCGACAGGCAAATGACACAGAATCCCAGCACTGCGACGATGCCCACCGCCGGCTTGAGCAGCCACAACGCAATAACCGGTCCGACGATCCTCACCACACTGTTGAGATAGATGAACTGGCTCTGCGCAAACGCGGACAGCGCATTGCTGCTCTGTGCGACGCGATGCGCCGTGGCCGCGGAGTGATGCGCCTCGTGCCACGACAATGGCAACATGAACAAACGCGCGCTCAGTCCCATCGCGATACGCGCGCGCACGGTCAACGCCACATTACGTTCGAGGATTCGGCCCGGTCCATGCAGAACCCAGCTGCCGGCCGTCAATCCCAGCACCAGCGCCAGCCACAGGCCCGCCTGGCTCAACCCGGCACCGCCCTGTGTTTGCAGAATATTGATCGCCTTGCCCGCCGCATAAGGCACGCCGAGCAGCACGATCTGCGCAGCCACCAGCAATACCATCGAAGCAACCAGCACAGCACGTCGCCCATGCGCCTGGCGCCACAATTCCCTGTACAGATAGACGACTCCGCCGGCGCCGGGGTCCTGAGATTCGCTCATGAGCCAATGCCACTTAACTTAGAGAAGATTGCCCCGCGACTCACCTCAAACCTACTGCCTTGGCGCAAGGGCCTGGGGCGTGGGGCCTGGGTAGGAGACTCGAAAATTCCATGCCCCTGCGTATACCGATCCGTTTCCTGCCCAGGCCCCGCGCCCCAGGCCCTATTGGGTGGCGGCAATTGTGGCGCTCACTAAGTAAGCACCATTCGCTCATGAGCCCGTATCGACATCCGCCGACTTGAGCGGCAGCAGCGCGGAGACCGTCAAGCGCGGCGGCACGACGCTGGCCTGATGTGGCGTGCACCGGGTATTGTCCTCCACGATCTTGACATGCAGCTTCGGGAATACGTGATCGCGCAATTGTTCCAGTAGCTCGCAATCTCCTGCGCCAATCTGCAGCGAGCGATCTTTCGGCACCTCGACCGTCCGCCAGGAGGCGGCGAAGGGCGCGTTATCCAGTGGCTTCACTCCAAGCCGCTGCAGCAACGCCTTGCGCTGTTCGGTGCCGAGTCCGGCGTCCGGCGACGTCTCGCCCTGTGGAACGGGCACCAATGCCGCGATTCGCACCGAGATCGATCCCTGCGGTCGATCAGCAATGCAGCCGCCGGCACTCACGCGAACGCCCTCGCGCACACCGACCCGTTTGAGAATGTCCTCGACCTTGTCGGCCAGAGCGTCGCAATTGTAGGCGGTGGTAAACCCCATGTACTGGAACGTGAACTCCTGCGGCTGCCACACTGCCTGTACGACAGGTGCCTCCGCCGCCCTGGTTGCCGTACCCAGCAGCATTGCAATGACTGCGGCAATCGAAACATGCGACAGCTTCTTCATAGAGCCTCCGTTGATGCAGAAATCTGGAACCACAGGCAGCAAATTGCATTGTCGACATATGGAATCCCCTGTAGAGCAATCCCTATCACGCCCATCGTCACGCCCATCCGGATTCCTGTCAGCCCGCATTGCTCTGCCCCGCTGTTTCGTGCTGCTCAGCCTGCTGTGCGGGCAGCTGTCCTTTGGCGGCGTCAGCATCGACATTCAGGGACTGGACCCCGAACTCGGCGCGGCAGTCAAAGCCAGCCTCGACCTGGAGCAATATGCGAATCGTGACATTTCCTCCGTGCAGGCCGAGCGGCTGATGTTGCGCGGGCAGGACCAGATCCGTGAAGCCCTGGAACCTTACGGTTACTACAGCGCACGCGCGACCGGCACGCTGCAACCGCCCGACGACAAAGGTCAGTACCGCGTGGCATACGAAGTCGAGCGCGGCGAACCGGTGATTGTGCGCGCCACCGCCGTGGTCGTCGATGGCACGGGCGCCGAGTTGCCGGCAACCCGTTCGGCAATCGAATCGTTCCAGCCGCGCAGCGGCGAACGGATGGATCATGGCGTGTACGAAGGCAGCAAAAGCCGCATCGACAACACGTTGAAGTACGCCGGATTTTTCGATGCGAACCTGCAGCGACGCAAGGTGTCGGTCAGCCGCGCCAGTAAGACGGCGGATATCGACCTCGCCTGGGACAGCGGCCCGCGCTACCGCTTCGGACCCACGCAGTTCTCGACGGCGCAGTTTCCGGACCAATTCCTGCAGCGCTATGTTCCTTGGCAGCCGGATGCCTACTACAGCACCGAACAGCTGCTGACGCTGCAGCAGCGGCTCGTCGACGCCGATTATTTCTCCACCGTTTCCGTGCAGCCGGATCTCGACAAGAAGGCCGACGGCCACGTGCCCATCGAAGCGCTGCTGATTCCGGCGAAGCGCACGGTCTACAAAGCCGGTGCGTATGTCAGCACCGACACCGGCCCCGGCGGCAAACTCGGCGTCGAGCGGCGCTGGTTGAACGATCGCGGGCACAAGCTCGGCGCGGATGTCGAATACTCGCAGCGGCTGCAGGAATTCAGTACCAGCTATCGCATTCCGCGACCGGGCGAACGCAATCGCAACTACACCATCGCCGCGGGCTATCGCGATGAGACGACGGACTCCAGCCGCTCGAAAACCGCCCGCATCGGCGCCTCCGAAGTGCTCGATCAATGGCACGGTTACACGCGCACGCTGAGCCTGCAGTACCTGAACGGCGATTTCGAGATCGCCAACGAGCAAGGCTCGTCGAGTCTGCTCTACGCCGAAGCGCTACTCACCCGCAAGCGCGCCGATGACATCCTGTTCCCGACCCGCGGCTATGCACTCACCTACGGACTGCGCGTTGCGCAGGAAGGCCTGCTTAGCGATACCAGCCTGGCGCAGATACGCGCCGAAGCCAAGTGGATCCGCCCCGTGACGCAGCGATCGCGCGCCATTCTGCGCGCCGCCGCGGGCGCGATGACGGTCGATGACTTCGACGCGTTGCCACCGGAGCTGCGGTTCTTCGCCGGCGGCGATCGGTCGGTACGCGGCTTCGACTATCAGCAGATCGGCGAAACCAATGCCAGTGGCGGGGTGATCGGCGGCAAATACCTGCTGTCCGCAAGCACCGAGTACGAACACTTTTTCCTGCGCGACTGGGGTGGGGCTGCGTTCGTCGATGCTGGCGATGCGTTCAGCACCGAACTCAAGGCCAACGTCAGCGTGGGCCTGGGGGTTCGGTGGCGTTCGCCGGTAGGCTTGGTGCGCCTCGATGTAGCCAAGCCCGTGATCACTGACCTGGAAGATTCCGTGCGTATCCACATTACGATCGGACCCGACCTGTGACTCGCCAATGAAAATGAATATGACTCGTCCCGTGAAATGGCTGGCCTGGACCGGTGCGGCACTGAGCGGCGCGCTGGCATTGCTGTGCGGCGTGGTGCTGTGGAGCATCACCACTCAGGCCGGAGCCCGCTGGATTGCCGATCTCGCGCGCCGTGTGCTCGGCGAACAGCTCGCCATCGAGTCCGTCAGCGGAACCGTTGCCAGAGTGCTCTCGGTGCGAGGGCTGCGCTTCACCGACCCCGCCACGGGTCTCAAGGTGACGGTGCGCGAAATCGATATCGACGTGACGTTGAGTAAGCTGCTGCAAGGAGCGTTCACGGTGGAAAGCGCGCGCATCGCCGGCGTGCAAGTGCAGCTGGCGCAGAACTCGCCCGAAGACGACGAACCCTTCAGTCTCGATCCACCCATCGACATCGTCGTGCAGCAATTGGCCGTTGCCGACGTCGCTGTAAGTCGCAGCGGCGAATCGCTGGTCGTCATCACCCAGGCCGATGCCGCCGGCAGCTGGACCGATGCTGGCATCGCGGTTGGCCGACTCGATGTCCTGGCGCCGCAAGGTGAAGTACACCTGACAGGTCGATTGCAACATCGCGGCGTGTTCAGCGGCGACGGTGAAGGTCGTTTCCGCTGGCGCGCCGGTGAACTCACCTACGCAGGCTCGCTGCATGCGGGCACCGAGGACCAGCGCAATATGGCGACCATCGCTTTGACCGCGCCGCTGGCGGCGACACTGCAAGCCACGATCGTTCAGACGCCGGCCCAGATGCCCACCCAGATGCCAATCCAGACGCCGCAGCTGGCATGGGATTGGACTCTGGATGTGCCCACGTTCGATCCGCGCGAATCGTTGCTGCCCGATTCCGGATTTGCGGCGCTCGCAGCGCAGCTCAAGGGTCACGGCGATGCGCAGCGCAATCAGTTATCCGGTCGCGTGACCCTCGATGGCCAGACGCTGCATCTGGAGTCCCTGCAGGTCGCACGCAGCGCACGGGGATTCGACATCGACAGCCTCGTCCGGCTGGCTCAAGGCCTGGTGCATGCGAAGGGAACGATCATCACGGAAGCCGAACCGGTACATGCGCAACTGGCGCTCGACTGGAGCAACCTCGATATCCCGGCGCAATGGGCCGGACAAGTGCTGCACACACAAGGTCACATCGACTTCGATGGCAGCAGCGAGCGCTACGCGGCGAACGGCGAGTTGACTCTCGGCCCCGACCGGCGCGTCGCAAACATCGCTCTGCGTTTGGATGGCACGAGCGACGCGGTGGAGTGGCAGCGTTTCGATATTGTGCAGCCGCAAGGCAAACTCGCGTCGACCGGCAAGCTCACGCTCAAGCCCGCGCTCGGCTGGACGATCCAGGCCACTGCGCAGCAATTCGATCCGGGCGCCTTCGCGCCGGCCTGGAGTGGCGCACTGAGCTTTGGACTGAAATCCGCAGGTACCCTGAACGACCAGGGACCGACTGCCTCGCTTGCCATCGACAACCTGCGCGGCAAACTACGCAATCGCGCGCTGAGCGGCACCGCGGATCTCACCTTGCAACCAGGCATGCTGCTCGCGGGCGTACTGGATCTGCGCTCGGGCGGCAGTCGGATTCATCTCCATGGCAACCGTGCCGGCGACACCGCCAGTGTGAATGCCGTCGCGACCGCACATATCGCCACCCTCGCCGATTGGCTGCCGGAAGCCGGCGGCTCGTTGAACGCGCGCGTGACCGCAAACGGTACCTGGCCGCAGTTGCAACTCGCAGGGCACGCACAGGGCACCGCGCTGCGGTTTGCGGAATCGAGCGCCGGCTCGATGACCGTCGACTTCGATATCGTCAATCCACAGGACCCCTCGGGTTCGGCGCAACTCGCCATGGCTGATATTGCGGCGTCCGGCTTGCATTTCGATTCGCTCGACCTCACCGCGGACGGCGGCCTGCCGCAACATCGCGTGACGTTGCGCGCCGCTGGCCGTCCATTCGCCACCGATCTCGCGGTCGAGGGCTCGCTGCAGGAGGGTGCCTGGGCCGGCACCGTCCATCGATTGGTGCTGGATCTGGAAAACACGGCCAAGCTCACGCTGCAATCCCCGGCACAGGTTCGCTACGCGAGCCATGCATCGAGTCTGTCGCAGGCCTGTTTTGCCGATCGCGATATCCGCCTGTGTCTGGAAGGGTCTCTCGCAGCGGATGGTGCGATGCAAGCCAACTACTCGCTGCAGCAGGTGCCGCTCGCACTGGCAAACGCGCTGGCACCCGGTGCACTGCCGGTGGTTGTCGAAGGTTCGCTCGACGGCGAAGGCCGCATCGCGCGTTCGGCGCAAGGCACTCTCAGCGGTGCGGCCCGAATCGCATCTGCGTCAGGCAAGCTTTCGCAACCTGCGGCGGTAGAGAATGCAACGCCAACCACGTTGCTGACCTACGACCACCTGATGCTGACGGCTCATCTCGACGGCGAGACGGCCACCATGAAACTGAATGCGCAACTGGATCGTGACGGCGCGCTCGCCGGCGACCTGGCGCTGACGGGACTTGGCACCACCGCGACCGGCATGCGCGGGCATGCTCAGGCAGCGCTGCCGAGCATTGCTGTCATCGAAGCCTTCGCGCCGCAACTGGCCAATGTGCAGGGCAAGCTCGAACTGCAGGCAGACATCGCAGGAACGCTGGATCAACCCGAAATATCCGGCGACCTCAGTCTGATGCAACTGGCTGCCGATGTGCCGGACCTGGGACTCAAACTGCGCAACGGCCAGTTCGCGGTGACCCCTCGCGACGACGGCCAGTTCGCGCTCCAAGGCGCGCTCGACTCGGGAGGCGGCAAGCTCAACTTCAATGGCATCGCGTCCCCAGCCGGGACGGTGCAAATCGACATTCTCGGCGATCGCTTCCTTGCGGCCGACCTCCCCAGTGCAAAGGTATGGATCACGCCCGATCTCGATTTCGCGCGCGATGCACAGCGCATGTCGGTCACCGGCAAAGTGAGCGTGCCTGAAGCCATGGTGAATCTGCAGAAACTGCCGCGCGGTGCGCGAGTGCAACGAGCCTCCGAAGATGTGGTCGTGATCGAAGCACAAACGCAGCAAGAAGCCGCTGCGCAGGCCCTGCCGTTGTTTGCAGAAATCACGGTACTGCTCGGCGACAAGGTCGATCTGACCGGTTTCGGCCTGGAAGCGAAAGTGTCGGGTCAGCTCCTGGTGAAGGAGCGTCCCGGCGAACCGACGACCGGCTCCGGCGAAATCCGCGTCGCCGGTACTTATAAAGCCTACGGTCAGGATCTCACCGTGCAACAGGGACAACTGTTGTTCGCAGGCACGCCTCTCGACAATCCGCGCCTGAACATCATCGCCGTGCGCACGGTCGATGAAGTGAACGCCGGCCTGCGAGTCACCGGCAGCGCACAGAACCCGCAGCTCACGGTTTTCTCCGCTCCGCCGATGGGCGAGGCCAACGCCTTATCGTACCTGGTCGCCGGCAAGCCGCTGGACGAGGTGGGCTCAGGCAACGCCGAGAGCGATGCACTGCAGACTGCGGCTCAATCGCTGGGTACTGCCGCCGGCGGGCTGCTCGCACGCAAGATCGGCAGTCGCCTGGGCGTGGACGAAGTCGGCGTCAAGGACAGCGCTGCGCTCGGCGGCTCGGCATTGACCGTGGGTCAGTATCTCTCGCCACGCCTCTACCTGAGTTACGGCGTCGGCCTGTTTCAACCGGGTGAGGTCGTGACGCTACGTTACAAGCTCAAAGAAAGTTTGGCCGTGCAGG
>JAIBJL010000327.1 GCA_020029545.1 Gammaproteobacteria bacterium | reverse complement strand
TCCTGTTACGCCAGTTGGGACGCGCCGAGGTGGTCAGCGACTACTCAACCGCTGCGCTAGAGGATACGCTGCACGATCATTTTGGCTGATTCGCGCAGTTCGCCAGGCCGGAGTCGGATATCGGTCGATTCGCTACTAGCAGCCTGTCGGATTTAAGATTGATCTACTGCGGCGGTGTCAGCTGGGTCCATTTTTCCGATCCTTCTCGTTAAATAGCTACGGCTATTCGCCTCGAAGAAACGAAAAACTGTCCTCCATCTGCCACGCGCCTCGCTACGATCACTTAAGCCCGACAGGCTGCTAGAGACAAGGCCACTTACTTAGAGATGTTTTGCTTCGCGACTCAACTCAAACTTACTGTCCTGGCGCAAGGGCCTGGGGCATGGGGCCTGGGTAGGAGACTCGAATTCCATGCGCCAGCGTGGACGCCGATTCGTTTCCTGCCCAGGCCCCACGCCCCAGGCCCCTATTTAGTGGCGCTCGCTGCCAAGTAAGACCGCACCATTCCCAAGGGGGATACCCATGCTCGCACGTATCGGCTACGCATGAATTCCGATTCGCCATTGGCGGCCTACGCGGCCACCGACGAGGCATCCCGCGGCCGGCGGTATCCCGAGCCCGCGCCGACGCTGCGCAGCGAATTTCAGCGCGATCGCGATCGGATCATCCATTCCACGGCGTTTCGCCGCCTGGTCTACAAGACGCAGGTCTTCGTCAATCACGAAGGCGACCTGTATCGAACGCGACTGACGCACTCGATCGAAGTGGCACAGATTGCCCGTACCATTGCCCGCGAACTGCGGTTGAATGAAACGTTGACGGAGGCAATCTGCCTGGCGCACGACCTGGGCCACACGCCATTCGGTCATGCGGGGCAGGACGCGCTGAACGAATGCATGCGTACGTACGGTGGCTTCGAGCACAATCTGCAATCGCTGCGAGTGGTCGATGAGCTGGAGGAGCGTTACGCTGCCTTTCCTGGGCTGAACCTTACCTTCGAAACGCGTGAAGGTATCCTCAAGCATTGCTCCGTGAACAGCGCGAGGCAGCTGGGCGAATTGGGCGAGCGATTCATTCAGCGGCTGCAGCCGTCCCTGGAAGCGCAGATTGCCAATCTGTCCGATGAAATCGCCTACAACAACCACGACCTGGATGACGGGCTACGCGCCGGAATCATCAGCATCGATGAATTGACTGAAGTTCCGCTATTCCGTGCGCAGCATGACGTCGTTATGGCGACCTATCCTGAAGTCAGCGGACGCCGGCTGATTCACGAGATCGTACGTCGCATGATCAACTACGTCGTGACCGACCTGATCGAGACGACCTCCGCCATGATCGCTGAAGCGGCGCCCGAATCGGTCGATGACGTTCGTGCCGGCGGCGGGCCATTGGTGCTGTTCAGCGATCGTGTCGCTGCCGAGCATCAGGAACTCAAGTCGTATCTTCGCGATCACGTCTATCGTCATTATCGTGTGCTGCGCATGACGAGCAAGGCGCGTACGGTGGTGCGCAGCCTGTTCGAGGCGTTTTTTGCGCGCATCGAACTGCTGCCCACCGAGCACCACGAAGCCGCCATCGATATGGAAACGCAGTCGGGAGAGGCCGGACGTGCCCGCGCGGTGGCGGATTACATCGCCGGCATGACGGATCGTTACGCCATCACCGAATACGAACGCATGTTCGACCCGGCGCAGCGCAGCTAGGATGAAGAAGTGAGCGGTGAGTAGTGATTGGTGAATGGTAAGAACGCTACTTTCATTCCTTCGGGGTCGGTCGGTGTTGTTCCATACAACGCTCGGCATTCCCCACATCCATGTTGGTCAGGCGCAGCACGATTCATCCTTCTGACCACTCACTATTCACTACTCACTAACTCACCTTCATACAAATGCAAAACGATCTGCTGCTGCGCGCCCTGCTTCGAGAGCCGGTCGAACGCACCCCAGTGTGGATGATGCGCCAGGCCGGACGCTACCTGCCGGAGTACCGCGCGACGCGCGAACGCGCGGGCAGCTTCCTCAAGTTGTGCATGACGCCGGAGCTAGCCTGTGAGGTTACGCTGCAGCCCCTTGCACGTTACCCGCTCGATGCGGCGATCCTGTTTTCCGACATTCTGACGATTCCGCACGCACTGGGTCTCGGCCTGCAATTCGAGACCGGTGAAGGCCCCCGCATCGAACGACCGGTTCGCAATCGCGCGGACGTCGAGCGATTGCGCGTGCCCGATCCAGCCACCGATCTACGCTATGTCATCGATGCGGTGTCATTGATTCGACGTGAGCTGCGGGGGCGCGTGCCGCTGATAGGTTTCGCGGGCAGTCCCTGGACAGTCGGTACCTATGTCGTCGAAGGTGGCAGCACACGGGAATTCTCGAAGATCAAGGCAATGATGTTCAGTGAGCCGGCCACGCTGCATCGGCTGCTGGACCTGCTGGCGACATCGACCACGCAGTACCTGAATGCGCAGATCGAAGCCGGCGCGCAGGCGGTCATGATTTTCGACACCTGGGGCGGTGTACTGGCGCCGGCGCAGTATCGCGAATTCTCTCTTCACTACATGGCGGACATTGTTGCCGGCCTGACGCGTGAGCGAGAAGGCCGGCGCGTGCCGGTCATTCTGTTCACCAAAGGAGGTGGCGCGTGGTTGCCGGAGATGGCGAAGACCGGTTGCGATGCTCTGGGCGTTGACTGGACAACCGAACTGGCCGACGCCAGGCGTTCGGTCAACGATCAGGTCGCTTTGCAGGGCAATCTGGACCCGACCTGTCTGTACGCCTCACCGGCACGCATCCGCGAAGAAGTCGGGCGCGTGCTGGCAAGCTACGGCCGCGGGCATGGGCATGTCTTCAATCTGGGGCATGGTATTCATCCGCAGATCCCGCCTGAGCATGCCGGAGCAATGATTGCCGCCGTTCACGAGCTCAGTCCGCCGTATCACGCCGGTTGACGGCTTCAGTGATTCGCCACTTCTGCGGGGCTCTTCTGCAACAGTTCGTTGCGTAACTGATCGCGCAGCGCGCGCCGCAGGATCTTGCCGACACTGGTCTTGGACAGTTCGCTCCTGAAGTAAACATGGCGTGGCGCCTTGTAGCCAGTCAATTGCTTGCGGCAGAAGTCGATGAGCTCCTGCGCCGTCAGGTCCGGGTTTTTGCGTACCACGAACAGCGCCACTGACTCGCCGGAGCGCTCATCGGGCTGGGCGACGGCGGCGACTTCGAGCACACCGGGGTGCGCGGCAGCGACACTCTCCACTTCATTCGGGTACACATTGAAGCCCGACACCAGGATCATGTCTTTCTTGCGGTCTTCGATGAAGACGAAGCCTTCCTCATCGACGCGGCCGATGTCGCCGGTGCGCAGCCAGTCCCCGTCGATCATGATCTGGGTCGTTTCATCCGGACGATTCCAATAGCCGGCCATCACCTGCGGGCCGCGCACGCAAATTTCTCCGATGGCGCCGGGTTCCACCTCACGGCCTGCATCGTCGCGAATACTGATCTCGGTGGAAGAAATCGGCAGTCCGATCGAGCCGTTAAATGGTTGCTGTGAAAATGGATTGATACAGGCCGCCGGCGAGGTTTCGGTGAGTCCCCAGGCCTGCGTCAGCACATTACCGGTGACCTGCTGCCAACGTTCGGCCACGGCTCGCTGTACTGCCATGCCGCCGCCCAGCGAGATGCGCAGTGCGCTGAAATCCACTTCGGCAAATCCCGGCGTGTTGAGCAGCGCATTGAACAGCGTGTTCACGCCGCTGATGTACGTGAAGCGGAACTTTTTCAGCTCGGCAACGAACGCCGGAAAGTCGCGTGGATTGGCGATCAGGATATTGTGGGCACCCAACTTCACGAACGTCAGACAGTTTCCGGTGAGTGCAAAGATGT
The DNA here is from genome assembly GCA_020029545.1 of Gammaproteobacteria bacterium. GTDB lineage: Bacteria > Pseudomonadota > Gammaproteobacteria > Steroidobacterales > Steroidobacteraceae > Steroidobacter. Next base: position 1,940 of record JAIBJL010000327.1, on the reverse strand, counting down.
GATACAGCGGCAACGCCGTGATGACAACATCGCGGCCGGGACGGGCCTCCGTGCCAACCCAGGCCGCCGACTGCAACACGTTGGCGACCATGTTGCGGTGAGTAAGCATGGCGCCTTTGGCAACGCCCGTGGTGCCGCCCGTATATTGCAAAAATGCGATGTCGTCGTGGTTCAGCGGTACGGGTTCGAGCGGCAGAAATCGGCCGTTGTCGAGAACGTCGTTGAAGCGCACTGCCTGTGGAATTTCCCAGGGCGGGACCTGTTTGCGAATCCGGCGAAGCGCAAAGTTGACCATTGCCGATTTCGGCCACGACAGCTGGTCACCCACGCCGGTGACGATCACCGTGCGCAGCTGCGTGGCGCCGATAATGCCCTGCAAGGTCTGCGCAAAGTTCTCGAGTACCACGATCGCGGTGGCGCCCGCATCGACCAGCTGATGTTCCAACTCGCGCGCCGTGTACAGCGGATTGGTGTTGACGATGGTCAGCCCGGCCAGCATCGCTCCATACAGTGCAATCGGATACTGCAGCACATTCGGCAGCATGAGTGCGATCCGCTCGCCCTTGCGCAGCTTGGCCGTGTGTTGCAGCCACGCCGCGAAGGCGCGCGCGGAGCGTTCGTATTCGGCATACGTGATGGTTGTGCCCAAGTTGGTATAGGCCGGCAGCTCGGCAAACTGCGCACAGCTGGCACCGATGAGAGCCGGCAGCGACCGGAATTCGTCGGGGTTGATTGCCGCGGGAACGCCGGCAGGATAGTTCTTCAGCCAGACTTTCTTCATGCATTCCCCGGCAGGCGAGCCTCGGTTATTTTTTCAGCAGCGGTTGCAATACCGGCCACAGGTTCTGCAGCAGCAGCGGTTGTGCCTGCGCCGTCGGATGGATGCCGTCAGGCTGCATCAGCTTCTCGTTCAGCGCCACACCGTCCATGAAAAAGCCCAGCACCGGCACTTTGAAGCGTTTGGCGAGCTCAGAGTACATCGCGTGGAACTGTTCCGCATATTCGGGGCCATAGTTGGGTGGGATACGCATGCCGACCAACACCGGATGAGCGCCGGCAGATTGAGCCTGCGTCAGCATCGCAGCGAGATTGTCGCGCACCTGTGCCAGCGGCAAGCCGCGCAAGCCGTCATTGCCGCCGAGCTCGAGAATGACGATATCGGGCTTGTGCAGGTTCAAGGCGCGGGGCAGGCGCGGCCGCGCGCCGCCAGTGGTTTCGCCGCTGATGCTGGCATTCACGACGCGGTAACCGTACCCTTGCATGGTAAGCCGACGTTGCAGCAGCGCGACCCAGGTGGCATCGACGGCCACGCCATGACCCGCGCTGAGGCTGTCGCCCAGCACCAGAATCACCGGCTGCGCCTGCGGTGTCGAACTCGCGGCAAGCACCGGGACCCACAACGGCAGGGCCAGCGACAGCGCGGCAGTCATCAATAATCGTCCAAAACAAGTACGCGACATGAGCATGGCGGCAGCGGTCCTGAAGTGCGAGAAGATCACCAAGCAGGTTAGCAGTCCGGAAGGAATGCTGACCATTCTTGCGCAAGTCGATCTGGCGATCGAAGCGGGCGAGACGGTTGCCATCGTCGGTGCCTCAGGCGCCGGTAAATCCACGTTGCTGGCGTTGCTTGCCGGTCTGGACGAGCCCAGCAGCGGCAAAGTCTGGCTCAACGGCGCCGAACTCACGGCACTGGATGAAGACGGTCGTGCCGCAGCTCGCGCGGAACACGTGGGATTCGTATTCCAAAGCTTTCACCTCGTGCCATCGCTGACCGCGATTGAGAACGTCATGCTGCCGCTCGAACTGGCCGGGCGCGCGCAGGCGCGACAGGCTGCGGAGGAAGTGCTTGCCAAAGTCAGCCTGCTGCCGCGGCGCGAGCACTATCCGCGGCAGCTGTCGGGTGGCGAGCAGCAGCGTGTGGCGATCGCACGTGCGTTCGT
>JAIBJL010000326.1 GCA_020029545.1 Gammaproteobacteria bacterium | reverse complement strand
TCGTTAAATAGCTATGGCTATTCGCCTCCAACGATCGAAAAACTGTCCTCCATCTGCCACGCGCCTCGCTACGATCACTTCAGTCCGACAGGCTGCTAGCCTGATGTATCATAAGGGGTAAATGAAGGAAAGACGACCAAACGACCGGTTGGAAAATCGGCAGCGAACCGCCACACGAGCGACTTACCGGCTGTCCTGAGTCTTAGCACCTTAGTTAAAGGGCCAGGCTCCTGACTAACGCATCGGCAGTTTCAAATCGGCGAATAGCTTCGCCACGTCGCCGGGCGATTCCGCGGCGAGCGCGCGATCGACCAGCCGCCGGTTGAGATGAGGTCCGAACAACTGCAAAAAATCATACATGTAGCGGCGCAGCAGCCCGCCGCGAGCAAAGCCGATCCAGGTGGTATGCACTGGGAACAGATGCGAAGCATCGATGGCCACCAAGTCGCGGTCTTCGCGTGGATCGACCGCGACATTCGCCAGAATGCCGACGCCGAGGCCTAGTCGCACGTAGGTCTTGATCACATCGGCATCGCGCGCGGTCAGCGCGACATTCAAGGGCACGCCGGCCTTCGCGAAGATCTGCTGCAACGACGACGGCCCGGAAAAACTGAAGACATAGGTAACGATAGGCCACGCGGCCAGCTGCTTCAGTGTCGGTTTCTTGATGGCTGTCAGCGGATGATCCAGCGGCACCATGATCTGGCGATGCCACTGATAACCGGGCAGCAGCACCAGGCTGTCGAACAGATCCTCCGAGCCGGTCGCGATGGCAAAGTCGATGCGATCCAGCGCCGTCATTTCCGCAATCTGCTCCGAGGTGCCCTGATGCAGATGCAGACGCACATTCGGATACTTTGCCCGGAATTGCTGGATCACGGCGGGCAGCACGTAGCGCGCCTGCGTATGGGTCGTGCCGATCGACAGCGTGCCGCGATCTTCGTCCTTGTGCTCATCCGAAATGCCCTTGATGTTCTGCACTTCGCGCAGCACCCGAATCGCCCGATCGACGACCAACTGGCCGGCGGAGGTGACCTTGGTCAAGGTGCGCCCGCTGCGTACAAAAATCCGGAAGCCCAGTTCGTCTTCGAGCAACTTGATCTGCTTGCTGACGGCGGGCTGCGAGGTGTGGAGCTTTTCGGCGGCTGCCGTGATGTTCAGGCCGTTCTGAGCGACCGCAGCTAGATAACGAAGTTGTTGGAGTTTCATTGGGATAGCGGCCGCAAGAATCGGCGCGTATTCTGGCACAGCGGGTATGGTGAGTAGTGAATGGTGAGTAGTGAGTAGTGAGTAGTTAAGAGCGGGAATCGGAATAGGTGATTGGCGCACGCTCCGTCATCCCGAATCCCGATTCCCGGCCTTGCCACTTACCACTCACGACTCACCTTATCCTACGAACCTTGACGGCCCGGCCGGTGGCCAGTAATACTCCTGCGCGTGATGAATACCCGCGTTTCCCAACTGTCTCATCGCTGGTGGTGGCGTCACTCCTCACGGAGTGGGGTCGCTGGATCGCTGGGCGCATAAGAAAGCATCGCTGACGAATCCGCAAACCCATCTCCGCGCCACCGGGGATGGGTTTTTTGTCACCGCTCCCCGGGACTGTTTCGCAGAACCCATTCGAGGAGCATCGCTTGAAACCGCCGTTCGATATTGCCGCCGACCTGGACACACCGGTGTCGGCCTACCTGAAGCTGAAGCCTTTTCGTCCGCGTTTTCTGCTGGAAAGCGTAGAGGGTGGCGAACGGCTGGCGCGCTACTCCTTCATCGGCTTCGGCGACTGCCTGGAAGTACGACTCGACAGTCGCGGCCTGACAGTGGACGGCGTGACGCGTCCGGCGCCGGCTACGCAGGCCGAATTGCTCGACGCCCTGCGGGCGGCGCTGGCGCGCGCTCCGCAGCCGCAACCGAACATTCCCGGTGTGCCCTTGCTGGGCGGTCTGGTCGGTGTCGCCGGCTACGATCTGGTCCGCCGCTTCGAACGTCTGCCGGATCGCGTGCATGCCGTCGACCCGGTGCCCGAAGCGCACTACATTGCGCCGAAGTCATTGCTGGTGTTCGATCATCTGACCCGCGGCGTGGCTATTCTGCACGCTGGACCGGAAGTCGAACGAGTGGCGCTGCGGCAAGACGTGCTCAAGGCGTTGCGCGGCGGCATTCCACCGACCGAAAAGCGCATTCAGTATGCGCCGGCGACCGGCAGTCTCAGCGAAGCGCAATACCGGCAAGGTGTCGATCGCATCAAGGAGTACATCGCTGCCGGCGATGTGTACCAGCTGGTGCTCTCGGTGCGTTTCTCGGGCGAGTGCGAGATGGATCCGTTTGAAACCTATCGTGCACTGCGCCTGCTCAACCCATCGCCGTACATGTACTACTGCGAGCTCGGCGATTCAGTCGTCGTGGGGTCGTCGCCCGAAGCGCTGGTCAAGCTATCGAACGGCAAGGCGCAGATGCGTCCGATCGCCGGCACACGACCGCGCGGTAGCGACGCGGCGCACGACGCCGCGTTGCAGGCGGAACTGCTGGCCGATCCGAAAGAGAATTCCGAGCATGTCATGCTGGTCGATCTGGCGCGCAACGATCTGGGTCGCGTGGCGAAGGCGGGTAGTGTGGGCGTGCAGCCGTATCGTCACATTGAGCGCTACAGCCATGTCATGCATATCGTGAGTGGAGTCAACGGCGAGCTGGCAGCGGGCAAGGATGCGTTCGATCTGTTTGCCGCCGCGTTCCCGGCGGGCACGCTGGTCGGTGCACCGAAAGTGCGGGCGATGGAAATCATCGACGAACTCGAACCGGTGCGCCGGGGCTTCTATGGAGGCACTGTCGGGTATTTCGGGACGGGCGGCGACATGGACCAGGCAATCACGATCCGCACCATCGTGTTCCGCGGCAATACTTACAGCTATCAAGCCGGTGCCGGCATCGTGGCCGATAGCGTGCCTGCTGCCGAGTACCAGGAAGTGCTGGCGAAGAGCGCCATCATCCGGCGGGCGCTGGCGATGGCGAAGGAGGGTCTATGAACTCCGCCACGAGTACGTTGCAGGGGGCGCCGGTGCGCCTGCTGCTGATCGATAACTACGATTCATTCACCTACAACCTGGTGCAGGCATTCATGGTGCTCGGCGCCGAGGTGCTGGTGCATCGCAACGATCAGATCACCGTCGATGCCGCTCGCGCGCTCAAGCCCACGCATCTGTGCATCTCGCCCGGTCCCGGCACGCCGCACGATGCCGGTGTGTCGATGAAAATGATCGAAGCCCTGGCCGGCGAGATTCCCGTATTCGGCGTTTGTCTCGGTCACCAGTCGCTGGTTGAGGTGTTCGGGGGCAAAGTCGTGCGGGCCGGACGCTTGATGCACGGCAAGACCTCGCGGGTGGAACACGACGGGAAGTCGATCTTCGATGGGATGCCGCAGCCATTCGAGGCGGGCCGCTACCATTCGTTGATTGCGCAACCGCAATCGTTGCCGGCCGATCTTCAGGTCACGGCGCGGACCGCCGAGGGCGAGATCATGGGCGTGCGACACACCACGCTGAACGTAGAAGGCGTGCAGTTCCATCCGGAAAGCGTGCTGACCCCCGAGGGCCCGATTCTCATGGGCAACTTTCTCAAACAACGCGCCGGCCGCCGCGTGATTTCATGAACGAACTGCGCGACACCCTGCAGCAACTGCTGGCGCGCGAGGATCTCACCGAAGCGCAATCGAGCCAGTTGCTGATTCAGCTGACCGAGGGCTCCGTCGCTCCTGCGATGGCGGGGGCGTTGCTGGCTGCGTTGCAATCGAAGGGTGTCGCCGCCCAGGAGCTGCGCGGCTTTGCGACCACCATGCGTCAGCTGGCCCGAAGACCGGTGTTGCCGGAGGGTTCACCGCTCGTCGACATGGTCGGCACCGGCGGCGATGGTTCCGGCAGTTTCAATTTATCCACGGGTGCCGCACTACTGGTCGCTGCCATGGGCATTCGCGTGGCAAAGCACGGCACCAGCTCGGTCTCCAGCCGCAGCGGCAGCGCCGATGTGATCCGCGAACTGGGTCTGGCGTTGCCGTTGGATGAAGTGGCGGCAGGCGAATGCCTGGCCGCGACGAATTTCACTTTCCTGTTCGCACCGCATTACCACCCCGCGTTGAAGGCCATCATGCCGATTCGCCAGGCGTTGGGGGTGCGTACCGTGTTCAATATCTTAGGACCGCTGCTGAATCCGGCGGCGCCGCCATTTCATTTGATCGGCGCATACCATGTAGAGGTTGCTGAGCTGATGGCTGAGACACTTGCCGGCATGCCCATCGTGCGCACCTATGTCGTGCATGGCGACCCCGGCTGGGACGAGGCGACGCCGATCGGGCCGTTCACGCTGTTCGATGTCCGGCCCGGCACCGTGACGCGGACGGTGCGCGATGCCGGGGAGTTCGGCCTGCCGCGCTGTGTTCCGGAGGATCTCAAGGGCGGCGATGCCGCGTACAATGCGCAGCACCTGCGCAATGTGCTGGAAGGGCGTGACCGCGGCGCACATCGCAATGCGATCGTGCTGCAAGCCGCGCTGGTGCTGGAACTGCTGGGCAAAGCACAATCGGCGCGTGAAGCAGCACAGATGGCGGAAGATGCCATTGAAGCCGGTGCCGGCCGGGTGATGCTGGAGAAACTGGCCGCCTATGGTCAGGGCCGGTAATCGCGCACGGAATTCGACGGTGTCGCCGAGTAACGTGCTGGCATCTTCGGACACACATGTGATCACATGAGCGGACTACTGACCGAAATGGCGCAGACCAGCCTGGCACGGCTGGCTGAGGCGCGCAGCAAGGAATCGGAGCAATCGCTTTGGGCGCGTGCGTCCGATGCGCCCGCCGCACCGCTGCTGCGTCTGAGTTCCGAGGGCTTCGATGTCCTCGCCGAATGCAAGCTGCAGTCGCCGTCCGCCGGCGATCTGTCGGCAAATACCTCCGGCGTTGAAGATCGGGTGCGTTCCTATGCCCAGGGCGGCGCCTGCGCGGTGTCGGTGCTGACCGAGCCGACACGTTTTGGCGGCAATCTCGATCATCTGGCGCAGGCGGCGCGCGTGCTCACGCCGCTGGGCGTGCCGGTGATGCGCAAGGACTTCCTCGTCGATCCCTACCAGGTCATGGAAGCTCGTGCCGCGGGCGCCGGCGGCGTGCTGGTGATTGTGCGCATGCTCGAACCCTGTCACATCACGGCGCTGCTCGATTGCGCCGCGATGCTGAAAATGTTCGTGCTCCTGGAAGCGTTCGATGCGGAGGATCTTGCCGTGGCACGCGCCGTCCTGACGCCGCGCAAGCAGCACGCCGAAAAAATTCTCGTGGGATTGAACTGCCGCGATCTGGAAACACTGAAGATCGATCTGCCTCGCTTGGAAGAACTGGCCGAAGGCCTGCCTGCCGGCTACACCTGGGTGGCCGAAAGCGGCGTCACATCGTTGGACGATGTGCGTACCGTCGTCGATGTGGGTTATCGCGTCGCGCTGATCGGCACCACGCTGATGAACTCCGATGCACCCAAGAAGTTGCTCGGCGACATCCTGACCGCCGGTCGTGAACGAGCGATGGAAGTGCGCACGCGCAAGATCCGCATCGCCACCGGCGAAGCGACGTCGGAGTGAGCGACACCGCCTCGACGAGTCCTGCGGCGCATCTGTGGATCAAGATCTGCGGGCTGACGACCGCCGACGGTGTGAGCGCCGCAGTTGCGGCCGGCGCGGATGCCATCGGTTTCGTTTTCGCACCGTCCGTGCGCCAGATTGCACCGACGCGCGCTGCTGAGCTGGCGCAGTTGGCACCGACACGTATCGAGCGCGTCGCCGTGATGCTGCATCCGTCGCAGGCCGA
>JAIBJL010000325.1 GCA_020029545.1 Gammaproteobacteria bacterium | reverse complement strand
TTGCCGCCCGACAGGCCCTTGCCGACGTAGTCGTTGGCGTCGCCTTCGATGCGCAGCGTCATGCCGCGCGGTACGAAGGCGCCGAAGCTCTGACCCGCCGAACCCTTGAACTGCAGTTCGATGGTGTCTTCCGGCAGTCCGGCCGCACCGTACTTGCGCGTGACTTCGCTGCCGGTAATCGTGCCGACGACGCGGTTGACGTTGCGGATCGACAGTTCGGCCTTCACTTTCTCGCCGCGTGCAATCGCAGGTTCGCAGATGTCCAGCAAACGCGTGATGTCGAGCGACTTATCGAGTCCGTGATCCTGCGGAATCTGGCAGAAGCGACCGACTTCTGTACCCGCATCGGGGCTGTACAGCAAATTACTGAAGTCCAGGCCCTTCGCCTTCCAGTGCGTCACGGCCTTGCGGGCTTCGAGTCGATCGACGCGACCGATCATTTCTTCGATGGTGCGGAAGCCCAGTTGGGCCATCAGCTCGCGCATTTCCATCGCGATGAAGCGCATGAAGTTCACCACGTGCTCCGGCTTGCCGGCGTACTTCTCCCGCAGGCGAGGGTCCTGCGTGGCGATACCGGCAGGGCAGGTGTTGAGATGGCACACGCGCATCATGATGCAGCCTGTCGCCACCAGCGGCGCGGTCGCGAAGCCAAACTCTTCGGCGCCGAGCAGCGCAGCGACAATCACGTCGCGCCCGGTCTTCAGCTGACCGTCGGTTTCCACCGCGATGCGGCTGCGCAGATTGTTCATGACGAGTGTCTGATGGGTCTCAGCCAGGCCGAGTTCCCACGGCAGACCGGCATGTGTGATCGAGGTCTGCGGCGAGGCGCCGGTGCCGCCGTCATAGCCACTGATCAGCACCACGTCGGCATGCGCTTTGGCAACACCGGCGGCAATCGTGCCGACACCGACTTCGGCAACCAGCTTCACGCTGATGCGCGCTCGTCGATTGCCATTCTTCAGGTCGTGAATCAGCTCGGCCAGATCTTCGATCGAGTAGATATCGTGATGCGGCGGTGGCGAGATCAGGCCGACCCCTGCGGTCGTATGACGCGTCTTGGCAATCGGTGGGTACACTTTGCCGCCGGGTAGCTGACCGCCTTCACCGGGCTTCGCGCCCTGCGCCATCTTGATCTGGATCTCGTTCGCGCTGACCAGGTATTCGCTGGTCACGCCGAACCGGCCCGAGGCGACCTGTTTGATTGCCGAGTTCTTGGAGTCGCCGTTGGCCATCGGCTTGAAGCGCGCCGGGTCCTCGCCGCCTTCGCCGGTATTGCTCTTGCCGCCGATGCGATTCATCGCGATCGCGAGGGTTTCGTGCGCCTCGGCGCTGATCGAGCCGTACGACATCGCGCCGGTCTTGAAGCGCTTCATGATGGTTTCGATCGGCTCGACTTCCTCAATGGGAATCGCATCGCCGGTCTTGAAGTCCAGCAGGCCGCGCAGCGTGCACAGGTTCGACGCCTGCTCGTTCACGAGCCGGGAATATTCCTTGAAGTTGTTGAAGCTGCCGGTGCGCACCGATTTCTGGAGCCGATGAATCGACTCAGGATTGAACAAATGGAACTCGCCATCCGAGCGCCACTGATACAGGCCGCCGACCGGCAGCGTGTGGCCATCGACGCGACGCTCCGGAAACGCTGCCTTGTGGCGCACCAGCACTTCCTGAGCGATGACATCCATGCCGATGCCGCCGATGCGCGAGGACGTCCAGCTGAAATATTCGTCGATCACATCCTGACGCAGGCCGACTGCTTCGAACACCTGCGCGCCGCGATAGCTCTGGATCGCCGAGATGCCCATCTTCGCCATGACCTTGATGACGCCCTTGGTTGCGGCCTTCACCATGTTCTTGCAGGCGGTCTTGTGATCGATGCTAGTGAGGCGGTCGTCACGGATCAGGCCGTCGATCGTCTCGAAGGCGAGATACGGGTTGATCGCGCTGACACCGAAGCCGATCAGCAACGAGAAGTGATGCACTTCGCGAGCTTCGCCGGTTTCGAGCACGAGGCTGACGCGCGTGCGCAGGCCTTCGCGAATCAGGTAGTGATGCAGTCCCGCGACCGCCAGCAGTGCCGGAATCGGTGCGAACTCACGGTTCACGCCGCGATCGCTGAGGATGAGAATGTTCACTTCCTCCTCTTCGACCATGCGACGCGCCATCAGGCGGAGTTCTTCCATCGATTTGACCAGGCCCTTCTCGCCACGCGTGACACGGAACAGGCTGGGCAGCACGCCGACCTTGAGGCCGGGCAGATCCATGCGACGGATCTTCGCGAATTCCTCGTTGGTGAGAATGGGCCATTTCACTTCCAGCCGGCGGCAGTCGGCGGGCTGCGGATTCAGCAGATTGCCTTCCGAACCCAGCCGCGTTTCGGCCGAGGTGATGATCTCTTCGCGAATACAGTCGATCGGCGGATTGGTGACCTGCGCGAACAATTGCTTGAAGTAGTCGTACAACAGGCGCGGCTTGTTCGACAGCACCGCCAGCGGCGTGTCGTTGCCCATCGAGCCCACGGCCTCGACGCCGCTCTGTGCCATCGGCGATAGAATCAGTCGCTCGTCCTCGAAGGTGTAGCCGAAGGCGATCTGACGCTGCAGCAGCGTGTCGTGATCGGGGACCGGCACTTCGGGTGCGGCAGGCAGATCGTTCAGATGAATCTGATGATCGTTCAGCCATTGACGATACGGGCGTTCGTGCGTGATGCCCTTCTTGATTTCGGCGTCGTCGATGATGCGACCCTGCTCGGTGTCGACCAGGAACATGCGGCCGGGCTGAATGCGGCCTTTCTCTACGATGTCGGCAGCGGGAATATCGAGCACGCCGGCCTCGGAGGCCATCACGACGAGGTCATCCTTGGTCACGTAGTAACGTGAAGGACGCAGGCCGTTGCGATCGAGCACGGCACCAATCTGCTTGCCATCGGTGAAGGCGATGGAAGCGGGACCATCCCAGGGCTCCATGAGCGAGGAGTGGTACTGGTAGAACGCGCGCTTCTCGTCATCCATGGTCGGATGATTCGACCACGGTTCGGGAATCATCATCATCATGGCGTGCGGCAGCGAACGGCCGGCGAGCACCAGCAGTTCCAGGGTGTTGTCGAACATCGCCGAGTCGCTGCCGTTCGGGTTGATGATCGGCAGAATCTTCTGGATATCCTCGAACGCTTCCGACTGGAACAAGGCTTCGCGGGCACGCATCCAGTTCGCGTTGCCGCGGACGGTGTTGATCTCGCCGTTATGCGCGACATAGCGATACGGATGAGCGCGATCCCAGCTCGGGAACGTGTTGGTGCTGAAACGCGAGTGCACCAGCGCAATGGCCGTTTCCATCAGCGGATCGTTGAGATCCGGGAAGTATTTGCCCAGTTGCTCCGTCAACAGCATGCCCTTGTAGACCAGCGTCTTGACGGACAGGCTGGCGACATACCAGGAGGCTGCGCCTTCGAGCGTGGATGCGCGGATTTCGCTGTAGGCGCGCTTGCGAATCACATACAGCTTGCGCTCGAACGTGAGCTCATCGAGTTCCTCGGTGCCCCGGCCGACGAAGACCTGGCGCATCATCGGCTCGCAGGACTTCGCGGTCTCGCCCAGCATGGAATTGTCGGTCGGCACGGTCCGCCAGCCGAGCAGCGTCAGCTCTTCGGACTGCACGATCTGCGCGAACTTTTCCTCGATGCGGCGCCGCAGCGTCGCATTGCGCGGCAGGAACACCACACCGCAACCGTAGTCGCCCGGCTTGGGTAATTCGATCCGTGCCTTCTTGGCGGCAACGGCCAGGAACTTGTGCGGCATCTGGAGCAGCACGCCGGCGCCATCGCCAGTGTTGGTCTCGGCACCGCAGGCCCCACGATGATCGAGATTCGTCAACACCTGCAGGCCTTGCTGCAGGATCTTGTGAGTCTTGCGACCTTTGATGTCGACGACGAAGCCGACGCCGCAAGCGTCATGCTCGAATGCCGGATCGTAGAGACCCTGTTTACCCGGACGCTCAGTGCGATACCGCGCTGGCGCTGGCTGCTGGGGTCCCGGGTGGTTGGTGGTGCTCATGTGAATATCCGCGTTGATTTCATCAGTTCAGTGACCCGGATCAGTGACCCCAGATTCACTGACCTGGGGCGGCTGTGCCGCTTGGGTCAGGTCAGTCATCTGCCGCGCTTTCGCCCGGGCGCGCATTGCCAGGTCGTGCGCCGCGCAACTTTGCATCCATGCCGGATGCATGTCGCGGGCCGACCGGCCATCAATTCAACCGCATTGAGCAGGCTGGATGACACCCTGCAGAGCACGGACAATGTGCCTAAGTCACTGAATCTGCTGGGTTGAATCGCGCAGGTGACCATCGCGCCCGCAGCCGTTCATAGCCGCGACGCCGCAAGTTCATTGAATACAACCCGAAGGATTGGCAACCATATTACAGAGGAGTGAAGTCGCGTCAATTGCGATGCAAGAAGGTGCAGTGCGCCCGGGTTGCCGTCAGAGATGGGGCAGCGGGACCGATGGTGTCTCTCAAGGGCCCTCGGCGGCGAACTCACGGATCGCGAGCGGATTCATCGGCGCGGTCGATCACCACAGTTGAGTGGCAGTGTCGATCAATGGGGTCGCCGCCACTCGGCATAGATCACCCTCCACGCATCGTCTTCCCGGCGCAATGTCACATCGAAGTCATGGACCTGGGCGGCGAGATTCCAGGCGCTGCCGGCCTCCGCGTCCGCGCCGACCATGCCGACGGCCACCTTGGCCTGGGCCTCGCTGGGAGTGGGAAAGTCGATGTGCTCGATCCGCGTCAACAGATGGATCGACTGGTTGAGTACGAAATAGCCCCGCACCAACGAGATGATTTCCGCAGCATCGCGACCTTCCCGGTCACGGTATGCGTCGGAAATACCCTCCCGGAAGGCGCTTGCATCGCGATTTTCAGCAGCAGTTTCCAACTCCTCCAGGGCTTTGCGTACCTGCACCTGCGGTGCATCCGGCTCGCTGCAACCCGACAGCATCAGCATAGCCAGCCAGGCAATGGCAAGTCGCGGCGGGGATGCAAAGCGGATCATAGTGGATTGCAATGGTTCTTCCGGGCGGATTGCGAGTACGGCCGCATCCGGCGAATCATAACCCCGCGCTTGACCGCCGCTTGACCGCTCAAGAGGCGCATGCTGAGATCGCGCGCACTATTACGAATGCGCAATTTTCGCGGCAAATTCGCTTTCAGAATGAATATTTGCGCGCTTGGCTGCAGCCTGTCGGATTGAAGTGATCGTAGCTAGGCGCGTGGCAGATGGAGGACAGTTTTTCGTTTCTTCGAGGCGAATAGCCCTGGTCCCATTAAATGGGGCTATTTAACGAGAAGGATGGGAAAAATGGGCCCAACTGACGCCGCCGCAGTAGATCAACCTTAAGTCCGACAGGCTGCTAAGGATGTCCGACAACGCAGTTTATCCGGGAGATTCGAAGATGAAGTCCAGTATCGCGGTACGCGCGGCGGTTGCTGCTGCCGTGTCTTTGCTGACCGTGTCCGCGGCGCACGCACAGGGCCCGTTCTCGATGAAGAAAGGTTCGGGGGGTACCGAAGTGCAAGGCTCGGCGGGTCCGTCGGGGTCCCAGGGCGACAACGGATTGCAGCATTGCGACAAGCCCATGGGCGCGTTGGCCGTCGTCGAACCCCAGGATTACGTTTCCCGGTCACTGTCACGTTATGGACTGCAATCGCCCACCGGATTGATCCGCATGATGGTGCAGCAGTCGAATTGCTTCCTGATCGTCGAGCGCGGCATCGGCATGCAGAACATGATGCAGGAACGCGCGCTCAACGAATCCGGCGAACTGCGGCAGAACTCGAACATGGGCGGCGGC
>JAIBJL010000324.1 GCA_020029545.1 Gammaproteobacteria bacterium | reverse complement strand
ACGGGCTACGCGAAACATCCCACGCCCGAGGGGCAAGATGGCCATCCGGTGCTGAGCGGCAGCTGGGCAAGTCAGAACGCGATGATCTTCGGGGTGGCGGCAACAAACGCAGCACGCTCTGCATACGATCCGGTGGATCTGGCGTTGGCGCTGGAGATACCGGATATGAGGGCTGCAGCGACCGAGCGGCTGGTGCCCACCAACGTGCCTTCCTACAAGCCCGAACTCGTGGCGAAGGTCCGCGAACTTTATAGTGAGCGCTCGCACAAAGATTCCACCGCAAAGTGCGGTTGGGCGGGCGTGCCGCGAATCGGAGCGCCGACGCACATTGCGCAGGCCGCAGACAAGATCGTATTCCTATACAACGATCCGAGCGGCTCGGCTTGGCGAGTCATCGATATGACTCGTACCAGCTTTCCCGAAGATGCCGATTCAACATTCAACGGCACGAGTGTTGCGCACTGGGAGGGTAATACGCTGGTGGTGGTGACCGAATACCTTCCCCGAGAGACTTGGTTTGGAGAGTACGGTTACTTCCACGGGCCCGATGTGAAGATCACCGAAAAATTCCAACGCACAGGCGACATCATGATGTACCAGGTGACGGTAGAGGATCCGTCGGTCCTGACCCAGCCCTGGACGCGCGATGCGATCACTCTGTTTCGCGCTGATGATGTTCGCACTGAGCCTCTCATACAGCCTTGCACACCACGCGAAGCGGATGCGGCTCTGGGTAAGACAGCGCTGTTCGTGACTCGACTGTATTGAAGGGGGGACTGATCGTGAGCCGCCATTCAAGAATAAGGTCTCGCTTCGTGAGACAAGTCTGCGTCGTCGCGACTAGTACCTTCCTCATCTTGGGATCGACAGCGCCCAGCGCACAAGACACCAAAGGTCCTACCGGGGACGCACCCTCGGGCAAAGTACCAGTGCCTGCCACCTTTCTCATTGGCATCTCTTCGCCGACGGCGGATGTAGAAGCGATTGTTCAATACGGGTTGAGTCTGCCCGACCCGGCGCCGCTGTGGCTGCCGGAGGGATTCCAACAGACGACCGACCGGCCAGGCTGGGCGGAGAGTAACCGTAAAGCGCTTGTCGCCGAGACCGCCAAGCCGACGCCGCGCCTGCCCAATGGGCGGCCCGATCTGAACGGAGCGTGGCGCGGATGCGGGGTCAGAGGCTGTTCGGGTTTTATCATCGAGGGAGCGCTCACTGCGCCCGCCGCAAAACCCGCGGTGGCAATTCCTGCGGGAGAACGGCCAGAGCCCACTGCGGATCAAAAGGCCATAGCGATCGGCTATGCAACGTTTCTGCGCCCCCGTAACCAGCCTGTCTATATGAAAGGCCAGGACCAAGGTAAGCAACGAGAGATGTGGCATCGAAACATTTATACCGATCCGGCGTACAAGTGCCTGCTCGCGGGTACGCCGCGAATTGCCTCACCTGCCTATGTAGTGCAGACCGACCACGAGATCACTTTTGTATATGGCAGTAAGTCCGACGGTAATACGTGGCGCGTCATTCCCATCGGCGGTGAGTTCAAGGCCGACGTGCCGGCGACGCCCTACGGACAGTCGATCGGGCGGTGGGAGGGAGACACGCTGGTCGTGGAGGTTCGCAATCTCGATCCGACGACCTGGTTCGGCGAGTTTGGGCTCTTTCACGGTCCGAACATGAAGGTCACCGAGCGCTATCGGCGGGTCGGCGACATCCTGGTGTATCAGGCAATGGTTGAAGATCCGGACCTGCTCGCCAAACCCTACTTTTCCACCGCACGATACAACACCCGAGCCGCTGCAGCTCCGACAGAGACGGAGCGATGCGTTCGGTCTGCGACCGACGACATCCGCGTAGATCTCTACCCCGTGCCCTTTCTTCCAGAAGGTAACTGAGCGACGAAGTAGACACTCTAGCCGCCGACCTGTACACCGGGGCCAGCCGGCGGATATTTGCTGAACTGCGGTAAGCGTTCCATGCGCTCGGAGAATGCCGACAGCGCCGGACACAGTGCTACCGGTACCACCGATGCCAATTCTGACTGCGTGAACTGCCAGGCCACCGCAGCCGTGATGCCAGCATGGGACAAACCCGCAAACGCTCTCGGCCGGTTTGCGACTTCCCCCTCAAGTCCTGCGTAAGCCGAAAGCAACTGACCACGAACCCGAGATAACCACGGCTCGTACTGAGCCGTGGCGGGCCGCAGATTGCGCTCGTAAACGGTCTGGACGCTTTTCTCACAAGCCGCCAAGGCAAGGCTGACTGCCCGGAAGTCATGCTGCAGCTCCATCGCATCTGTGGGCCACAGAGAGCGGCCATTGGTCTTTGCCGCCTCGACGAATTGCAGGATCAGGGAAGAGTCCATGATGACCTCTCCGTCATCGCAGACTAGCGTCGGGGCTTTCACAACGGGATTGATGCTGCGGAATTTTTCGAAAGTGCTGAATACGGAGACTGCCTCGTGTTCAAACGCGACGCCGAGGCATTCGAAGGCGATTGCCACTCGCCGAACATAAGGTGAATCGAGCATCCCGATGAGTCGCATGCATTCTCTCCTACTCTGACGCGCGGGCAACCTGCCATTACCACAACCGCCGAACCGCGGCGAATGCGAACAGGATACAAGGAAGGAGCCAGAACGGAAGGAGCCAGAACGAGCCGCCCCGATCAAGTTATCTTCTTCGAGAGTTAATGCAGCTTGAAGCTGTTTCCTCGATACACTCTCGCCACTTCCCATATCGAATTATAGTTGGAGGTCGTCGTGATCGATCGCTGGGTCAGCTCGTGCACGTCCACGTTGCAGACGATGTCGAAGGAGGGCATGGGGGCGATCTGCCCCAACTTGACGAAAACAACGTGCTCTGGAAATCAGGATATAATCTTCGCTCGTTGGCTCGGTTTGTCTAACTTGAGGGGGGAATCAATGAACTACAGATGCCCACGGCTGATCGCCATCACCAGGATTGCGGCCGTCGCGCTGTCCGTGGCCATCATGAGCGTGCCTGCTTATGGTGCCGCGCAACCGAAGCCCCTGAAGGGCGGCCCTCGTGCCAACTGGACCGACACATGGGTAGTAGCTGACACCTTCCTTGATCGTCAGGATGGAACGGCGCTTGCTTTGCGCAACGGGCGGGAGGAAAACGACAGTCAATACAACTTTTTGCCTCCACCCAAGCTTGCGCCTGAGGCGGCCAAGCGTGCCAAGGCGCATGCCGACGCCGAGGCTGCAGCAGGCGCTGCGATTAACCCAGAGCAATGCAAGCCCAGCGGCTTGCCCGGGTTCTGGATGGGCTTGTATGCATTCGAGATCATTCAGTCCCCCGATCAGATCAACGTGTTTCAGGAAGCCGGCGGTCAGACCCGCCGTATTCACCTCGACGGACGCAAGCATCCCAGTCTGGATGATGCGGAGCCGTTGGATCTGGGACATTCAATCGGCCACTGGGAGGGCGACACCCTCGTCGTTGATACAGTCAACTTCGATACCGACATGCTGATAGCCGGCCCGGGGACCAACCACACCGAAAAATCGCATATGGTGGAGCGGTTCCGCCCGGTTGGAGAAGATAGGATCGACGTCGATATTACTCTTTTTAATCCCGACGTTCTTGCGGAGCCCTATCACATTGTCAGACGCTTGAAACGCAAGCCCGATACGGAAATCATGGACTACGGCTGCGACAACAACCGCAACCCGATCGACGCCGAGGGGCGAGAGAAAGTCATTCTGTCTCCGAAGTAATAACCAACGCTAGGGTGTTGAAACGATGAAAGCATTTTTTTTTGCAGTGTCGGCGATCACGCTCGTGATAGCGGGTCCGGCCTTAGCTCACCATTCCAATGCCTGGGTCGATATGAAGACGGAGATCATTCTGGAGAACGCGGTCGTTACTCAATTCCAGTGGACCAATCCTCACACCTGGATCGAGATTGACGTGCCCGATGGGAAGGGCGGCGTGAAACACTGGAGCATCGAGAACGGCTCTATCACCGGCTTGGCGCGTCAAGGCTGGAAGCGTACGGCGCTGAAGCCCGGGGACAAGATCAGGAGGATCGCCATCCATCCAATGAGAAGCGGCGACGCTGGTGGCAGCTTTGTTGGCCTGGAATTTGCCGATGGCCGCACACTCGGTTCGCCTGTGGACCGCCCGGCGCCCGGCGCGACCCGCTAACGTCATTCGTTCGGGTTGGAACGATAAAAAGGGAGGACCTCCATGGTCCTCCCTTTGGGACTTACTTAGCGGTCACTGCAGCAGCAACTGCCACTTCGGGATGACCCGCCAGCTCTTGCAGAGGTCTGCCGACGTGCTCCAGGGATAGGGAACCGCTGTGCCGTTCGGAATCTGCGTGTCGCAGACTTCGACGAAGGTAGCATCGGCAATCTCATCGAGGCGGCGATGGCTATAGTTTGCATCCCCCCAGCAGGACTCCGGCTGCCCGTCGAGGCACGAACGCACGAGGTCCGTTGGCATGGGCTTTCGATATACCTCGAAGCCGCCGCAGTCGTTGACCGGTGTGCCGCTACGCTGGCCGGGCTTATCGCAAGCGATTGCCAGGCTGTTCAGCGCGGGCGCCAAGTCCTTACTAACGACCTGGGATATGCCGCTCTCGACACCCGCTGAGTTGTAAGCCTTTAGCGCGAAGTAGTACGTCGCTGGCGATAGCCCTGAGACAACATAGGTCGTGGTTCCGGCATTCGCAATCGAGATCGTCTGATTCAGCGCTGTGGCATTCGTGCCATAAACGATCCGATATCCGGCGAGATCGTTCAGCGTCGAGCCGTCGGTATTCTGTGTGGGACGACTCCAGGACAGTTTCGCGCTGCCGAGAGTGACTTGGCTCACGAGGATGGCGAACGCTGGCATTGATGCTGTCGCCTTACCGTCGCTCACACTGACGATGACATTGTCGTACGATCCTATGTCAGCGGCAGACGGCGTGCCTGACAGCTCCCCGCTCGCCACGTCAAACCGAGCCCATGCCGGCAGGTTTGTCACGGAGAATGTGAGCGTGTCGCCATCCGCGTCGGAAGCCGTCGGGCGGAACTTGTACGCTCCATCGACGCTCGCTGTTTTGACGGGCGAACCGGAGATCGTAGGTGCGGTGTTCGCCGCCGTTACGTTGATGGACAGCGCGGGCAGCGCAGCTGTGGTTTTACCATCGCTGACGGTGATAACGATGTTGGCATAAGTTCCAGCTTGCGCGTTCGTCGGCGTGCCTGACAATGCACCGGTGGCGGTGCTGAAGATTGCCCAGACTGGGCGATTCTGAATCGAGAAGCCAAGTACATCGCCATCGGGATCGCTGGCCGATGGCTGAAAACCATAGGCGCTACCTGCAGAGACTGATGTTGCCGGGGAGCCGCTGATCGTCGGGGCACGGTTCGGCACAGGCTTCACCACAATGGTGAAAGCCGGCAGCGAGGTGGTTACCTTGCCGTCGCTGACGCTGATAACGATGTTCGCGTAGGTTCCGATGGCTGCACTGGCCGGTGTGCCAGTCAATGCGCCGGTGGCACTGTTGAAGACTGTCCAACTTGGGCGATTCAGAATCGTATAGCTGAGTTTATCGCCGTCTGCATCGCTGGCCGTGGGCTGGAAATTGAATGCGCTACCTGCAATGACCGATGTTGCCGGGGAGCCGCCGATGGCGGGTGCACGGTTTGCTACTGCTTTCACCGTAATGGTGAAAGCCGGCAGCGATGAGCTCACCTTACCGTCGCTGACACTGATAAGAATGTTGGCGTAGGTTGCGACATTCGCAGTATCGGGTGTGCCTTTCAGCTGACCGGTAGCGGCATTGAAAGCTGCCCACGATGGCCGGTTTGCAATGCTGAAGGTCAATGCATCGCCATTC
>JAIBJL010000056.1 GCA_020029545.1 Gammaproteobacteria bacterium | reverse complement strand
CTCAAGGCAACTCGATCGGACCTTCATCGATCGCAGCCAGTTGCTCGCGCAAGGCCAGTACGTGTCCTTCCCAGTAACGGGGCTCCTCGAACCAGGGAAAGGCGTGCGGGAAAGCAGGATCTTCCCAGCGACGGGCCAACCATGCCGAGTAATGAATCATGCGCAGCGTGCGCAGGCTTTCGATCAGGGCGATCTCGCGGTGATCGAAGGGACAGAACTGGGCATAACCCTGCAGCAGGTCGGCGAGTTGTTCGCCCATTTCAGATCGCGAGCCTGCAATCAGCATCCACAAATCCTGGATCGCTGGACCGGTGGCGCAGTCATCCAGATCGACGAAGTGCGGTCCGCCATCGGTCCATAACACGTTGCCGCGATGACAATCACCGTGGAGACGTAACTGTCGCAGCGCACCTACAGCGTCGAACGTATCGGCAATGCGATCCAGCAGATCGCCGGTCAGCGAATCGTAGGCCTCCTCCAGATGCGCGGGCAGCCAGCCATTCTCCAGCAGGAACTCACGCGACTCATCGCCTAATCGTGCAACATCAATGCGTTCGCGGTACCGGAAGGGCTGGGTTCGGCCGATGGCATGGATACGACCCATGAAGCGGCCCATCCAAACGCGTTCGTCGGTCGAATTGAGTTCCGGCCAGCGCCCGCCATGGCGTTCGAACAGGGCGAAACGAAACCCGTCGAATTCGAACAATGTCCGGCCATCGCGCAGCAGCGGCGGCACGACCGGGACTTCGGCGCTGGCCAGTTCCAGCGCGAAACCATGTTCCTCGTGGATCGCCGCGTCGGACCACCGACCGGGGCGATAGAATTTGACGATCAGCGGTGCAGCGTCCTCGATGCCCAGCTGATAGACACGATTCTCGTAACTATTGAGTGCCAGAATGCGGCGATCGGACATCCAGCCGAGCGACTCGACCGCCTCAATGATGAGATCCGGCGTCAGCCGTTCATAGGGATGAGGATTGGCGGGGGCGGTGGTCATGCAGCGCGGCCGAAGGTAACGAAGTTTGCTGCCGCTCACAAATCGGCCCGCATCCTGTTGTTAGAATCCGCCATCGTACACACCAGGGCCAACCTGTCGGACGATTCTGCAAAGGGTGCCCGTTCGGCCATCGACTTCCGATCGCGCACACGTACACTCGCACTCGGCCAGCTTCGCAAAGGAATAAGCCATGTCCATTCTCGTCACCGGCGGCGCCGGCTACATCGGCAGTCATGTGGTTCGCCAGTTGGGCGAGCGCGGCGAACGCATCGTCGTGCTCGACAACCTGTCGACCGGCTTTCGTTCCGCCGTACTGCATGGCGAACTGGTCGTCGGTGACACCGGCGATCGCGCCTTGGTCAGCCGCGTTCTGGACGAGCACAAAGTGGACACCGTCATGCATTTCGCGGCGCACACCATCGTCCCGGAATCGGTCAGTAACCCACTCAAGTACTACGGCAACAACACCTGCTCAACCCGCAACTTGCTGCAGTGTTGCCAGGAAGCCGGCGTCAAGCAGTTCGTGTTTTCATCGACAGCGGCGGTCTATGGCATTCCGGAAGGCGGCGTTGCCTCGGAAGACAGCCCTAAGCAACCTATCAATCCGTACGGCACCTCGAAGTTGATGAGCGAGTGGATGTTGCGCGACCTGGCATTTGCCAGCGGCCTGCGCTACGTCGTTCTGCGCTATTTCAATGTCGCCGGCAGCGATCCGCAGGGGCGTATCGGGCAGTCGACGATCAACGGCACGCTGCTGACCAAAGTGGCCTGCGAAACCGCTGTCGGCAAGCGCCCGCACATCTCGATTTTTGGCACCGATTTCGCCACTCCAGACGGGACGGGCGTTCGCGACTACATCCATGTAGAGGATCTGGCCAGCGCCCATCTCAAGGCACTGGACTACCTGCGAGCCGGCGGCGAACCGCAGACCGTCAACTGCGGATACGGCCGGGGTTACAGCGTGCGCGAAGTCATTTCGGCAGTAAATCGCCTGCACGGGTCGCCGATCAAAACCGTCGAAGAGCCGCGCCGTGCCGGCGATCCACCCAGCCTGATTGCCCGCGCCCAGAAAGTACGCGAGATCCTGGGATGGCAGCCTCAGTACGACGATCTGGACGTGATCGTGAAGTCGCAACTGGCGTGGGAACAGCGCCTACAGCGGGATCCATCACTGCAAAAGAACTGATCGCCACCTTGAAGAATTTGCATCTGTTGCGGTCGCCACTGTCAGCGTGAGCTTACACGGAATCTCCTGATTGCCTGGCGCCGGCTGTAGAATGTGGCGCCATGCGATGGCCCAGCCCAAAATCCCTTGGCAGCTTGATGCTGACCGGCTTCGCGCTGGTCTCGGCGCCCTTGCTGCTGGCCGTAGTCATCGGCGCCGCCAAGGTCCGAACGCTGTCGGATGAGAGCGCCAAGCTGGTGCGCACCGGGGTCGAGGCCACTCACTATTCGCAGCAGCTGTTTCAGCAGATCGCCTCGATCGAACGCAGCGCGAAGCTGTACCAGGTCCTGAGCGAACCGACGCTGCTGCAGATTTACCGCGACGGTCGGGAACGTCTGCTCGTCAGCCTGACCAGCATCGAAAGCGTGGCCTCCGACCCGGTCCGCAGTACCTATGTGAGTGCCATTCGAGGGTCGCTGCGCAAAATGGACGCGGCCATGCTGAGCCTGACGAGCGTCGATCCGCAGGCCTTGCGCGAGGCCGTAGAGGCGATCGCACCGATGTGGGAGGCAGCATTTCAGCTTTCTGCCGCGACGGGCGAGCAAATCGAGACGGGGCTGTCGGCTTTGCAAAAGACCACCGCCGATACGCAGCAATACCTCTTCTGGCTGTCTGCCACGCTGATCCTGCTGACAGCGCTGCTGGTCACGGGCTTTACGGTGGTGCTGATGCGCCCGATCCGCCAGATCGACGGTGCGATCAGCCAATTGGGCAAGGGCACGTTCTCCAGACCCATCAGCGTCGGTGGCCCGTCGGATCTGGTCGACCTCGGACGGCAGCTGGAATGGCTGCGCATGCGCTTGCTCGAAATCGCTCAGGAGCGCAATAGATTCCTGCGACATATGTCGCATGAACTCAAGACACCCCTTGCCAATATCCGCGAGGGCACGGAGTTGCTGATGGATGGGGCGGTGGGCGAACTCGACAGCAGCCAGCGCGAAGTCGCAACCATATTGCGGGACAACGGCATCAAGCTGCAGTCGTTGATCGAGAACCTGTTGTCGTTCAGCGCCTGGCAGGCCCGACATTCCGGATTGGAGATCAGTGAATTCCGGCTGCGTCCCTTGATCAAGACGGCTCTTGAAACCCATCAGCTCGCGCTGCTCGCGCAGCGCGTGCATCTGGATCTCAAAGTGGAAGACGTCGAATTGCGCGCCGATCGCGCCAAGCTCAAGCTCATCATGGACAACCTGCTATCGAATGCCGTGAAATACAGTCCTCGCGGCGGCACGATCTTCATCCATGCCCGCGCCCAGAATGAGCAGCTAACGCTCGATGTCGCCGATACCGGCCAGGGCATTTCCCAGGACGAGCGTGCAGCGATCTTCGACGCTTTCTACTCAGGTCGGGCACCGACAGCGGGCCACCTGAAAGGCACCGGCATCGGTCTGTCGGTCGTCAATGAGTTTGTGCAGGCGCATGGCGGCAGCGTCGAAATCGTCGACGGCGTATTTCCCGGCGCTCATTTCCGAGTGCGGCTACCGTTGGCACCGACGCTGGAAGATGCGGTTGCCTGATCCATGAGAACACATGCCTCACCCTCACGCTGTCTCACGCACCGGATCGTGCGCCTCGCTGCTATCGTTTGCGGCTACGGCATGCTGGCGGCCTGCGGCACGCTGCAGACGCGGATGCCCCAGGAAAAGCCCATTGTCGTTGCGACCTCCATCGACGAGGGACCGCGCACGTACCTTGAAACCATGCATGGCCTTGCCAGCAGCGACCCGGCGCGCCAGGCCGACCTCTTTTACGAAGTCGAACGCGATTACACCCGGGCGCCGACCACCACCAATACGCTGCGCTATGCAGCTGCGCTGGTCACGACGGGACATCCTGCCGCGAAGCTGCCGGAAGGAAAGAAACTGCTCGAAACCCTGCTGGCCAGCCCCGAACGCATGAGCACATCGGAACGCACGCTGGCCGCGGTCCTGCTGCATGAAACCGATGAGAATCTGAAGCTTGCAGCCGAAAATCGTCGTCTGCTGGAGACACTCGACGATCGCGGTCGGACACAGGCAAACTCCGACAAACGTGTGCAGGCGCAGGTGGAAGAAAACGCCAAACTGCGCCGCGCGCTTGCCGATGCCCAGCAAAAGCTGGATGCGATCAAAGAAATCGAGAGGACCATCATTGAACGCAGTCCCACGTCCCCTGGCGGTCGCGACCCCACCAACCCAAGTGAAACGCAAAGCTCGTCTGCTGGTCGTTGACGACGATCCGGGGCTGCTGCGGCTGCTCACGATCCGTCTGCGCGCCGAAAACTACGATGTCGAAGCCGTCGAAAGCGCGGCTGCGGCACTGGCTGCGCTGGCCCGCGTGCGCCCCGACTTGGTGATCACGGATCTGCGCATGGATCAGATGGATGGCATCGGCCTGCTGAAGGAAGTGCAGAGTCGCGCACCCGGACTGCGAGTCATCATCCTTACCGCACACGGCACGATTCCGGATGCGGTGCAAGCCACACAGAGCGGCGCGTTCGCGTTCCTCACCAAACCGGTCGACAAGCAGGAGCTGCTCGACAAGGTGCAAAAGGCACTCAAGGTGTCAGGCTTCGCCGATACGACGGAAGACTGGCGCAGCGAAATCGTCACACGCAGCGCCATCATGGAAGAACGCCTGGCGCAGGCCCACATGGTCGCCGGCACCGACGCACGCGTCATGATCACCGGTGACAGCGGCACAGGGAAAGAACTGCTTGCCCGCGCGCTGCATCGCGCCAGCCCACGACGCAATCGTCCGTTCGTTGCGATCAACTGCAGCGCGATGGCCGAGAACCTGCTCGAAAGCGAATTGTTCGGCCACACGAAGGACGCCTTCCCCGGCGCTACCCGCGATCACCGCGGCGTGTTCGTCGCGGCCGAGGGCGGCACCTTGATGCTCGATGAGATCGGCGACATGCCCATGCGGCTGCAGGTCAAACTGCTGCGCGTGCTGCAGGAAAACCAGGTGCGCCCCGTGGGGAGCACGGAAGCAGCCGCCGTCAACGTGCGAATCATTTCCTCGACCCATCGCGATCTGAAGCAGCTCATCATGGGCGGCCACTTCCGCGAAGACCTGTATTACCGCCTGAACGTCGTACACATCGACATGCCGGCGCTCAACAAGCGTCGCGAAGACGTGCCGCTGCTGGTCTCGCACTTCCTCGAAAAGATCGCCCAGGAAAGCGGGCAACAGCGCCACATCTATGCACCGGAAGCGGTCGAGATGCTGGTGAGCGCCGACTGGCCGGGCAACGTGCGCCAACTCGAGAACGTGGTACGCCAGAACGTCGCGGTAGCCACCAGTCCGATCATCAGTGCCGAGATCGTACAGTCAGCCCTCGGCGGCGGACCGACGCGCCTGCCCTCCTTCGACCAGGCGCGTGACGAATTCACTCGGAACTACCTCTCGCAAATCCTGCAGATCACCGGCGGCAACGTCAGCCAGGCCGCGCGTCTGGCGAAGCGCAATCGGACCGACTTCTACAAGCTGCTGGCCCGCCACCAGCTGACGCCGGAGGGATTTAAGAACCGGTAGCGGGATTGCAGCTGGTCCGCGCATCATGTCCGCTCGTACGCCACACACTGCGAGCGGATGAACGCACGGCTGGTCATCAACGCTGACGATTTCGGTTACTTCGACGGCATTTCAGCTGGCATCCTCGAAGCGATAGATGCGGGTGTTGTTACCGCCACCGGCATTATCGCCAATACCGCTTCTTTCGCGAGATCTGCAGCACAACTGGCCGCGTTGCCCGAGGCTGACGTCGGCGTCCATCTCAATGCGACATACGGCGAACCGTTGACTGCTCAACTTCGCACGGCATTTCGTAGTACCGGTTGTACCTTCCCTGGCAAAGCCCGCCTTGCTGCTGATTTACTGCTGGGCCGCCTGTCTGTAGCTGCTATTGCGCAGGAGTGGAATGCGCAGCTCGAACGCTGCAGAGCGGCCGGACTGACGGTACGCTTTCTCAACTCGCACGAGCACGTCCACATGCATCCGCGGCTGTACCCGGTCATTTCGGCGCTCGCGCGTGACCATGGGATACCGTTCGTCCGGCACACGACTGCGGACCCGGCATCGTTCACCACTCTATCCTCGGTGCTGCGGGGTTTGTCCGCCAATGTGATCGCGGCCTTGAATCGTCCTGCTGGAATGACATTCAAAATGCTTGGCCTGGGGCCGAGCGGGCAACTCGATATGCGATACGTCAGTCGCATGCTGCCCCATCTCAAACCGGGATTGAACTACGAACTCATGTGCCATCCCGGACGCGATGACGAAGCGGCGAAGTCCGATCCGCGTCTGCGCGCCTATCACGACTGGACTGGAGAGCTGGAGTGCCTGCTCGATCCACAATTCCGGCGCATGCTGAATGCACACAAGATTCGCGTCGTCCGTTTTCGGGATCTCGCCGCTTGACTGCGAGAGTGGCCCGAATCTGCGTCTTTGTCGGAACCAGACCGCGTCCGGTACCGGATTCAGTAGTGCTAGCCTCGTCCGGAGCCGTTACGGCGTACCAGCCCCACAGCCTTCATGCCTGTCGATGGCCAGCAGAGCGGCAGTCGAATTTTCGGCCTTCATTTCGGTGTGCAGCCTGATCCGGTCTGGGTCGAACGGTTTGATCAACAGCAGGAAATCATAATCGCAGGCGACCGCATTCCAATCGACGGACTCAGGCTGCGATTGCAGATACCAGTCGTACGGCGGCTCGTAATGCCGATGCAGATATCGAAAGTAAGTCATCGGCTGGCCGCGATCGCCACTGAATAATGTCGGCACGATAGCGTCGCGGTCGGTGACGACGAACGACTCGATGTGCGCATACTTTGCCCAATGACCCACCTGCGCCCAGGTTCTTACCGGAAGAACGTTTGCGCGTGCAGGAATGGCCGCGACGACCTCGCGATACTTTGCCAGCCAATCGCCATCGTTGCGCAACCCCCTGGCCAGATAGACGAGATTACCGAATGCCAGCACAAGAGCGAGCGTCACAGTCGTCGCTGTCGCAAAGGCCGGTAACGAACCCCTGCTATCTGGGTTCTCGCCAGCCAGTCTCCCGTCTGCAAGCTGGGCGCACGCGAAAGCAATAAACGGCGGTACCAACACCAGCGCGCGCACGTCGAGATAACCCGGATCTCCGTAGTACACCGGCAGAACCAGGTACATCGCCAGAAAAGTCGCCGCGAGCACTAGCATTTCCAACACAGCGGGCTTTCCGAGTCGATCAATACTCAACCGCTTACGCACGGGCCACAGCACGCAGGCCGCAAAAATCAAGGCGAGGAACAGATCGGTCGGCTCACTGAACCGAACCAGATTCCAGTCGAGTCGCCTGATTTTATAGGCGAGCGTGCCCCAATCGTAATGTGCCCCCGGCGAACTTTGCTGGATACCCAGCAATTTTCCAGAAACGATATGCCAGCCTACAACCAGACTCAGCGGGAGCGCTAACAGGCACTCGCGAACGAAACGTGTGGTCCTGCTATAGAGTCTCAACAGCGCAGTCGTCCCGACAGCGGCGGCGAGGAACAGGACGAATGCGAGATGAGTCAGATAGCCCAATAGCACGACAATGCAGTAGACGACGTACAACGAAGGCACCCAGCGGTTGCGCAACAACTGCACCAACGCCAGCGCAACAAACATCACGGCGACGCAGAAGCGAAAATTGAGGAACCCGACAATCAGATAAAAGTCGGTCGCCAGATAGAGACCGAGCACAAACAGTACTGCACGCGCACCAGCCGCTACATCAATGGTGCGCAGGTAGAACAGCATTGCCAGGGGTACCGACAATATGGTGAGGGCAGTCCAGATGAAGGTCGCTACCGTGTCGCCAAGAAATTCCACGGCGACCGCCAATGCAATGTCGCCAAGGATGTAAGGAACTGCCAGGAATCGATACTCGAACACATCGCCGAACCGCGCTCCTTTATGGAACAGCAGGTCGGACATCACGACTGCACGCGCCAGGTGACTTGCGTAGTCCTGAAAGAGCAACACCGAGAGTTGATTGCTGACGAGCACATAAATCGCAGCGGTTGCCGCCGTCGCAATCCATAGAGCGCGCAACCGGGTGTCATCAGCTGCTGCTGCCATGTGCCGGAACCTCTTGCTGCTCAAGCTCTGCGGGGCTTGGCCCAAATGAAAATGCTGGTCGCAACGAAGTTCCAGACCGAGCTCACCACGATGCCTGCGAGAGCCGCAGGCACCCATACCCCCCGCCAGCGGAACAGGTAAGACGCGACACCAATGTTCGCAACCGCACCGATCGAACACACCGCGACGAACCACATCCAACCGCGCAGCCAGCGCCAGCCACGCAGCCTCATATCGCTGTAGGTAACGATATTGTTCAACCAATAGTTGAACGTCATCGCGATACCCGTGGCGGCTCCCTGTCCAACCGAAAATGAGTAGTGCAATACCCGGAATGCGAGAATCAAAACCAGAAAATGCACAGCGATGCCCAATACGCCCACGACCGCGAAAGCAACGAAGCGCGCGGGAAGAAAGCGTCCGACAAGCTTATCGATGAGCAGCAGGCCGTAGTCCCATGCGACGGCCGAATCGAGTTTGCTTGACCCGGCCCGCCGACTGCGAAACTCGTAGGGAATTTCCTTGAACTTGGGCGGCTGCGGCGCCGAGGCGAACAGATCTACCAGGAGCTTGAACCCGATTCCAGAAAGCTTGCGAACGGATGCCTCGAACAATTCCCGTCGCAACATGAAAAAGCCGCTCATCGGGTCGGCCAGGCCGGCGGGGACCACAGCGCGACTCAGGCGTGTCGCAAAGCGACTGATCTCGACACGCTTTGCGTCCCATTCCCCCACCGCGCCCCCACGGGTGTAGCGGCTGCCAACGACAATGTCGGTGCCACCTGCCCGGAGCATGCCGAGCATCTGCGGAAGCAGGCGTTCATCGTGCTGCATATCGCCATCCATCACAGCGAAATAGGCTGCGGTCGTTGCGAGCATTCCTTCCACACAGGCAGAAGACAGGCCGCGCCGTCCAATCCGTTGTACACATCGCACCCGCACGTCATTGCGTCCCATTTCACGCACGACGCCTGCCGTTCCATCCGGCGAATCGTCGTCGACGAAAATGACTTCCCAAGAACAGCCTGCGAGGCTTTGTTTTAGCCGCTCGATGAGTTCGCGAACGTTATCACTTTCATTGAACGTAGGAATAATGACCGCGAGGTCAGGCCCGGGCGCAGGCCCATCCGTGCAATCATCGGCGAGATTTGAGTTGTTCAACTGTAGCCGTCCGTCAGAAGGAGTCCTGAACGATGAGAGAGGAAAGCGGCCACAATGCCCGGCAGCAAAACTATCAGCGGAACGCGCGTGCAGCCAATGAGATTGCACAACGACTCTAATTGAACGGTCTGTTGTCCTGCAATTAAATCACGAAGAGTTCAGATGAACTCAGCCGATGGGAACCAGGCAGCCGATGGAGACGAGGCAGCTCAAAGCGAAGAATCGCAACTTGCCTGAAGTGTACGCTACCAGGCAGCTGCGTTCTTCGTAAGGGCCCGCTGGTAGACTCCCAGCAGATCCGCAACGTGTTTGTCGATCGTGAACTGGGAAACGAAGTTGCGCGCGCCAAGTGCCAGTTGCGCACACAGAGCAGGGTCTGCCAGACAGCGAGCGATATGTTGTGCGAAGCCTTGATGATCGTCCGGCTCAGCAAGATAACCTGTGACGCCATCCTGAACCATTTCCGGCATGCCACCCGCACGATAACCGATGACAGGCTTGCCGACCGCGTACGCCTCCAGCGTTGCATACGGGAAGGTGTCGGCCGGACTGGTGATCGTCAACACGTCGCAAGCCGACGTGACCCGCGCCATGTCCGTTCGATGTCCGAGGAAATGCGTGCGGTGCGTAACACCCAGTTCAGCTGCCAGCGCCTCACACATGGGACGCTCCTCGCCATCGCCCGCGAGAATCGCGTGCGCGGCAGGAACCGCCTTGAGAATCTCCGGCATCGCACGCACGAGGCGATCGTTGGCCTTGTCGCGGAAGAATCTCGCAGCACGCCCGACGACCGGCGCGTCGGCAGGTATTCCCAACTCGACCCGAACCTGAGCAGCTTCCGCCGGACCGATATCGGCGAATCTGCTGGCGTCGAAGGCGTTGTAGAACACCTGACATACTTCGGGTTTGAGACCGAACTGGCTGATCGCCGGACCCATCGCTGCCTTGCTGACGCATAGCGCGAACTCGGGCTGAGGCAGGCGATGGTTGACGAAGCGCAGCGGCGCAGACAACACATCGAGGTTATGCATGTGGAGCACGAGCGAGTATTTGGCCCCCATGCCTCGTAACAGGCGAGCAACGAGAACCGCCTGCACCTGTGTCGCATGCACCAGATCGGGTTTGAATTCCTTGATGATGCTGGCCACTTTCATGGGAATGGTCGGATCGAAGCGCTTCGCATCCACGAAACCAGTCGATACTCCTTCCTTTTCCAGATCGCGCGCCGAGGTATGAGGTTCGCGCAGGAAAACGGCTTTCACTTCATTCCCCGCAGCACGCACTCCCGGCAACACGGCGAGCAGGTATGTGGTCATGCCATGGGGCACGGTGCCACCGTAACCCATGTGGTCGGCCAGATGCAGGACTCTCATGCGGCGACGTCTATATGGCGGCGCAGCCAGTGTTCGAGCACGAAGAAACCCCATAACCGGTGTGAATGATTGTCGCGCCGGGAAATGTGTTCGTTCAGCAGGCGCTCCACTGCTTCGGGCTTCAGGATCTTGCGGTCTTTGAATTGCTCGCTGCGCAGCGTCGTGGTCACCTGCCGGCCAAGGGCACCATCGGTGCGCAGCCAATTCTTCAGCGGCACCGAGTTGCCCATCTTGTCCTTGCGATGGTTGATGACGTTGGGCAGCACGCCTTCCATCGATTCGCGAAACAGACGTTTGGTGCGCTCGACACCTTCGAGCTTCCAGCGCGCCGGAATGCGGGCGCCAAATTCGACGAGTTGGCGGTCGTAAAAAGGCATACGTGCCTCGACACCAAACGCACGAGGGAACAGCAATCGCGAGAAATAGAAGCTCGATGCTGTCGTGTAATCGGAATACATCCAGCGAGACTGGTTGTCTTCGGGCCCTTCGTAGCCTTCCATCGACTCGCGAACGACGGCGTACGTGTCGTAGCCGGCAATCTGTTGTGCGAGTTCGCTGGTGACGATATCGCTCAGATCTTCACGCGTGAAATACGTACGCCAGCGAAAGTGCCCGAGCTCCTTACCGAGTTCCGGCGAGGGCAGCAACCGCTTCGCCATCACCGCGAAACTGCGCTTCTGATCCGAATCGCGCACCCACTTTGTCGGCGCGACCAGTGCACGGCGCAGTATCTTGGGTAGCGGCAGGCGGTCGTACCAGATCATCATCTTCTGTGCGGCATACACCGGATGGCTCGCCCAGATCTCGTCGCCGCCATCTCCCGTCAGCAGGTAGTCCACATTCGAGCCGGCAGCGCGCGAAAGAATCCAGGTGCCGATCTCGATGCCGATATCGCAGAACGGCACTTCCATCTGTCCGATCGCATCCAGGATGGTCAGTGCCTGCTCTTCGTCGTACTCCACTTCCGTGTGCTTGACGTGCAACTGCTCAGCAAGCGCCCGCGCATAGTGGGACTCGTCGAACGAAGCGCCGCGCGTGCGAAATCCGAACGAGTTGATCGGCTCCTGCGTATGACGACGTGCAAAGGTCACGGCGGAACTGGAATCCATACCGCCCGACAGCAGCGCTCCCATGCGTCCGCCACCGAGACGCCTCGCAACCGCCGACTCGAGGCGCTTGCGATAACCCTTCCTGATCTCGACTTCATCCTGCAACAGCGCACCGGCATACGACAGCCGGTACCAGCGATCGACCTGCAGCTGGCCAGTGCGCGTCAGTTGCACGTGACCGCCGCCCGGAACACGCATCACATCCGCGTACAAGGTGCGCGAGCCGGGTATGTAGGCGTAAGTCAGATATTCGGCCAGGCCTTCGCTGGATACTTTGCGCGGCAACTTCGCACCCGCGACCACATCACGTGCGCGTGATCCGAATACCAGACCTGACGCGCCACCTTTCGCATTGATGTGTGCGTAGAACAGCGGTTCGGCACCGAAGCGATCACGGATCAGATGCAGCTCCGTCCCATCCCACCAGACCAAACCAAATGCACCATCGACGCCGCTGAGAACGTCGCGCAGCGGCTTGCCTTTGCTGCCGTTGAGCAGGGACAGAACTGTCGCCGCGCGAGATTCCTGCTGACCCGCACCGACAACAATAGGATTTCCTGCAATCAGCAGCCATGACTTGCTCCCAGCGTCATAGGCCGACAAATCGGATGCGTCGAGCCCCTTGACGCCCCAGGGACGCCGAAAAGCAGAAGCGATGCCCGGCGTTGCGACGAAATCCTTGGCAGCAATCGCGGGATCGATCGCTGTCGAGACGGAACCTAGAATCACCTCAGCGCTCCGGCATACATGACAGCACCAGCTTGTGGAGCCTCAACCCGCTCACCCTCGGCCAAGCGCATGTACAGTTTTGAAAGTCGCTGAGCAACAGCATTGACGCCGAAATCGACCGCTGCGGCCCGTGCCTGTTGCGAGAGTGCTGCCAGCTGCTGTGGATTCTTCGCCAATGCGATCATCGCCTTCGCCAGTTCGGGCGGATTCTTCACTGGCACTTTGACGCCGGTCTTCCAGCGATTGACGATGTCGGCAGGTTCACCCACGTCAGTCACCACGTGCGGCCGACCAAACACCAGACCTTCGATCAGGTTGACCGAACTGAACTTCGGATCTTCGAATGGGGCAACCATGACATCGCTTGCCGCGAAATACGGCTCGTGACGTTCAGGAGCTTCCATCTCCACCAGTGTGACCGAGTCGGTCAGTCCGTGACCGACGATGAGATCCTCGATGCGCTTGCGCGTCGCGACCGGATCGGTGATCCACGGAATGTCTTTATATTTCTCCGGCAGGCGGTGATACAGCGTCGGCCGATAGACAATGTGCAGCGTCGCATTCGGCACCTGCCGCTTCACTTCTTTGAACGCTTCGATCAGCGCTTCGTTGCCGCGCTCAGGCCCTAGCTTGGTCACGGCCAGAAAGGAGAACGCATCCGGGCTCCAGCCCAATTCCTTGCGGGCCGCGGCGCGATCCCATGTGCGCGCTTCCTCGAACTTCTCGACCGGCACGGCGTGATACATCACGTCGATTTTGTTCTCCGGGATATATCGCAGGTCGCGTACGAACGAGCGGCAATGAGTCGAGGCCGCCAACGCGAAATCCGCACGCCCGGCAAGGACGCGATCGATGATCTTGAAATGCGATGGATACGGGCCGTAAGTCGGCGTATCGAATTCATGGACGACCGACGGCAGGCCATTGAAGCGCGACGCGATGCGGCCGTACATGGCCGCGCCGAAACAAAACAGGTGCATCACGTCCGCTTTGTGCTTGCGGGCGAGGTTCCACACCTTGATCGGAGCGAGCGGATCGAGCTTGCTCAGGTTGAGGTTCACCGCCGGATGATTGTTCTCCTTGAACACCTTCACCACCGCGTCCGATGCATTCAGGAAGTAAGGATGGATACGCACCTGCGCGGGATCGATCTGCGGCAGCAGATTCATGTACAGGCGACCACCTGCATGCAGGCTGCCATCGAAACAAACGTGATCGATCAACCAGAGAACGTTTAGAGGTTGCCTTGCCATAAGAACTCTCAATCCGGGGGGTGATTGGCGCGGGTCGCATTGCCCATAAACCCTATATCTAAACACATTCTGCGTGCCTGCGGGCGTGCCCGAAGGATCTACCACCGCTAATCTGTGCAGCGTCTCACACTCATGGCGCTGCGCCCGGAGTGCTGCTTTCCTGCACTGCCCGGGCCGGATCGACTTTACCCAGCAGAACCGGAATTCCGCCAAGAAGATTGAAGAACATCGCAACCAGCGGCAAGAGCAATGCAAATGCCAATGCATCCACCGCAGACGCACCAAATCCGCTCAGAAAGTACACCACCGCCGCCTGATCGCCGCCGTAACCTGCCACCGAATAAGGCACCAGCCCCGATAGCATGGTCGATGGCACGATCGTAAGCCATGCGAGCGGCGGAAGATGCACGTTTGCCGCGGCGCCAGCCAGGGCGAACGCCGCGGAACGCGTCAGCAGCGTACAGCAGGCAATGGCAAATACGGGCAAAGCCCGCGCGTGATAGCGCTCGAACACCAGCAATTTATCCATGAAACGACGCAGCCCGCGACGCAGCTTCTTCTGTCGCCGTCCGCGCAGCCGGCGTAGCAGACCGATCACCAGTCCGCGCTGAAACTTCACCAGCAGATAGACACTGGACGCTCCCAGGACCGCGGCTACGAATAACAGCGCGGCCGCAGGACGCACCCCTGCAGCACCATGGTAGGCAAGCCCGAGAAACAGGGTGGCAATCAGGGCGACCAGGCAACCGGCAAACAGACTGATTGCATTGAGCATCACGATAGCCGCGACATGCGCACTCAGTGGACCGCCGACAGTGCGCATTCCCAGCAGCGCCCGCAGCGCGTCAGTACCTGCGGTCGAGGGCACTACCTGGCCCATGAATGCCGCCGACCAGAAGCTTGCCAGCACTCGGCCATAGGGAACGGTGGTAGAAAAATGCATAGCGAGCAAGAGTTGCCGCCAGTTCCAGGCACGCAGCAGACCGTCCAGCACAATGACGGCACCCGCCAGGCACATGATCTCGGGACGTATGGTACGCAGTCGTTCCAGCACATCGGCATGCCCGATGCGGCTGATCATGAACGCCAGCAGCCCCAGCGCCGCGAGCAGTCGCAACGCCTTGGAGAGTTTCAAAGCAGCCCCTGCCGTCGATACCACTCAAGCGTGGGCTTGAATCCGTCCTCTAACGAAAACCGCGGCGTAAATCCGATCTCGCGATGCGCCTTGGCCGAGGTGAAGCCGCGATCCTTGACGAAGAAATCAAGACGGCGCATGTGCAGCGGCGGCTCGATGCCGAATGGCTTGCACAATGCTTCGCAAAGCACTGCAGCCACTTTGACCGGGAACAGGGGCACGTGACCACGGGGAACGCGACGGCCGACAACTTTCGCCACGGTACTGACCAGTTCGTTCAAGGTCGTGTATTTCGGTCCCGAGAGAATGTAAGTCTGTCCTTTCGCCGCCGGATGTTCACCGCACAGAATAATTCCATCGACGAGATCATCGATGTACGTCATGTGATAGAGCACGTTGCCGTCGCCGATCATCGGGAACTGGCCGCGCGCGACACCTTTGAACATCTTGAGGAATCGCAGATCACCCGGGCCGTGGATACCGACAGGGCGGAAGATTACGCCGG
>JAIBJL010000323.1 GCA_020029545.1 Gammaproteobacteria bacterium | reverse complement strand
GAACGGCGGACCGTTGCGCCGCTGATGACGTTTCCGCCGGAAACCAGCGAATCGACAGCCATGCCGCGCCGGTCGTCGTCATTGAACACGAACTTGGCCGGCGGCAACTGTTCCTGGTAGGTCCAGATCGGCCAGTGGCTGTCGTACATGTTGAGCTCGGGCGTCACCTTGGTAAGTTCCATGTTCGCTTCCCAGTAGGCGTCGATCGTTCCTACGTCGCGCCAGTAGTGCTTGCCGTCGGTCGGCGCGCCGACACAACTGTCGGCGAATCGATGGGCAAACACGCGATTGCGGGGTACCGAGTAGGGGATTATGTCCTTGCCGAAGTCGCGGCTGGAATCCTGTGCCTGGGCGTCGCGTATCAGGTGCTCGAAGAGGAAATCAGCATTGAAGACGTAGATTCCCATGCTAGCCAGCGCCACAGAAGGATTGCCGGGCATGGGTTCGGGCTCGCGCGGCTTCTCGGCGAACTTGCGAATGCGTCCGTCATCATCCGTGCTCATTACCCCGAACTGGGTGGCATCCTCCAGCGGCACTTCGATGCAGGCCACGGTGAGGTCGGCATTCCGGCTGACGTGTTCCGCCAACATGCGGCCGTAGTCCATCTTGTAGATGTGATCGCCGGAAAGAATCAGCACGAATTCCGGCTTGTTGCTGCGGATGATATTGAGATTCTGATACACGGCATCTGCCGTGCCTTGGTACCATGAGTCCTCGCTGACTTGCTGCGCGGCCGGAACGATGTCGATGAATTCGTCAAATCGACCATCGAGGAAGCTCCAGCCGCGCTGCAGGTGGCGAAGCAGGCTGTGCGCCTTGTACTGTGTCGCAACCGCGACTTGGCGTACGCCGGAGTTGACACAGTTGGACAGCGTGAAATCGATGATGCGAAACTTGCCGCCGAACGGCACGGCAGGTTTGGCGCGCCAGTCGGTGAGTTCGTGCAGCCGGCTGCCGCGTCCGCCAGCGAGCAGGATGGCGAAAGTCGATTTGGTCAGTGCGCTGACGAAACGAGGGTCAGCATTGTCGCGCTGGCCGCAGTAGTCGTAATGGGGACAAGGTTCGCTCATGGCATGGTTCCTCCGAAATGGTGCTGGTTCGACCGCAGGCCTACACAACAGGGATTGTCACTGAAATGGATAAATCGCGCTTGACGCGTTTGACGGAGGGTCGCGATCACGACCCGTTCGCGATTCTGGGCAGGCATCGCAGCCAATCCGGCGAATGGGTCGTGCGCACCTGGCAGCCCGATGCCGACGAAGTGTCGCTCGAAATGGCGAACGGCTTCGTTGCCATGCGGCGCATTCATCCAGAAGGTATTTTCGAATGGAAGGGCGGCGACCCGCCCGAGCGTTGGCGCCTGCGTCTGACGGCTGGCGGCACGAACTGGGAACTGCAGGACTGCTGGGCCTTTCCCCCACTGGGCGATGAGCAGGCGCTCTACCTCTTCTCGGAGGGCCGCAATCATGCCGCCTGGCAGTTGCTCGGCGCACTGCCCGTGCAGCGCGACGGTTGCGCCGGCGTGTGTTTTCGCGTCTGGGCGCCCAATGCCCAACGGGTTTCGGTAGTCGGCGACTTCAACCGCTGGGACGGTCTGGTACATCCGATGGCCAGCCTCGGCGCCAGTGGAGTATGGGAACTGTTCATTCCTTCGTTGTCCCCGGGTGCGCTGTACAAATTCGAGATCCGCAGCCGGCAGAGTGGCAACGTGTTCGTCAAGATCGATCCCTACGGCCGTGAATTCGAACTGCGTCCGTCGACTGCGGCGCGCGTATCTGCCGCGAGTGCTCACCTGTGGTGTGACGCGAACTGGCTGGAGTCCCGGGCACGGCTGGACTGGCAGCATGCGCCGATGTCGGTGTATGAAGTTCACGTCGGTTCCTGGCGACGTCATGCCGACGGCAGCAGCTATAGTTGGCGTGATCTGGCCGATGCACTCGTCGCGTACGTGGTCGAGGCCGGCTACACGCACGTCGAGCTGATGCCGGTTACGGAGCATCCACTCGATGAATCCTGGGGTTATCAGACCACCGGATATTTCGCGCCGACTTCGCGTCAGGGTACGCCCGATGATTTCCGGTTCTTTGTCGATTCGATGCATCGTGCCGGCATCGGGGTGATACTCGACTGGGTGCCCGGCCACTTTCCACAGGATGCCTGGGCCCTTGCTCACTATGACGGTTCGGCGCTGTACGAGCACGAGGATCCGCAACAGAGTCTCCATCCCGATTGGGGAACGCACATTTTCAACTACGGCCGGTGTGAAGTTCGCAGCTTCCTGCTTTCGTCGGCGCATTACTGGCTGTCCGAGTTTCACATCGACGGCCTGCGGGTCGACGCCGTGGCGTCGATGCTCTATCTGGACTATTCGCGCAAGGCGGGCGAATGGACGCCGAATCGCCATGGGGGGCGCGAGAATCTCGACGCGATCGAGTTCCTGCGCGAGTTGAATGTGATGGTGCACGCGGAGTTCCCCGGCGCCCTGACGGCGGCGGAGGAATCGACGGCGTGGCCGATGGTGTCCCGGCCGACCTACGTCGGCGGGCTCGGGTTTTCGGTCAAGTGGAACATGGGCTGGATGAACGACACTTTGGCGTACTTCGCGCGCGATCCGGTTTACCGCCGCTATCACCACTCGTTGCTGACCTTCGGTCAGGTCTACGCGTACAGCGAGAACTTCGTGCTTCCGCTGTCGCACGACGAGGTCGTGCACGGCAAGCGTGCGCTGCTTGGAAAGATGCCCGGCGACCTGTGGCAGCGCTGTGCCAACCTTCGCCTGTTGCTGGCGTATCAGATGATGTTGCCGGGCAAGAAACTGGGGTTCATGGGCAACGAGTTCGGCCAGTTGCGGGAATGGAGCGAACACCGGGAACTCGACTGGACGCTGCTGGATGATCCAGTTCATCGGGGAATCGCGAATCTCGCGCGCGACCTCAACCGGATCTATCGCGATCGGGTTGAACTGCATGAACTCGATTTTCAGTCCGAAGGCTTCCAGTGGATCGACTGCCATGACGCCGACCATTCGGTGATTGCTTTCCTCCGCCGTGCCCGTGACGGCAGGGTTGCCATCGTTGTCCTCAACTTCACACCGGTGCCCCAGTTCGGCTATCGGATCGGAACACCTGCGCCGGGCAACTGGCGCGAGGCGATCAATACCGATTCAGCCCACTATGGCGGCAGCAACTTGGGAAATGCCGGCCTCCTCAACGCCAGCAACCTCGCTTGGACCCCCTGGCCGGCCAGCCTCGAGCTGACCCTGCCGCCTCTGGGCGCGCTTCTGCTGTTGCGGGATCAGTGACGCGTCGCGGCGAGCATCCGGTCAATTTCCATCTCGGCTTCGCGCCAGTCGTCGTCCGCCGAACCCCCGGAGAAACCGCGCCGCTCGGCGATGAAATAGGCCGCTTGGGCAATCCACTGCGCACGCAGGTCCTCCGGCAGGGCCACCCTCGACTCAGCCGTATTGACGCTGACCTCGGATTCCGAGCTGGCCATGCCAAGGGCGCTTCTCGGCGCTGACGCGGTTGCGGCTGCAGGTTCCTGAGCGGCGGCGGCCTTGCGCGTCACGCTCTTGGCAACCGACGCAGCAGTCGAGGACGCCTTCGGTGCGACAGTCTTGCTGGTCTTGCTCTTTGGCGCCGATGCGGCTGTCGACGCCGATTCCTTTGCTGCGGTCTTGCTGGTCCGGCTCTTTGCAGTCGATGCGGTCGTCGTGCTCGCTTCCTGCGTGGCGGCCTTGCTGGTCCGGCTCTTGGCGGCCGAAGCGGTCGTTGTGGGCGGTTCCTGCGAACGCGATGCCATGGTGCGTCTCCTTGACGGGAATGAGGGGTGCGTGCCACCCCTTCGGTTGAGAATTGCCGTGCATTCTCGCACGACTTGAGTGAGAAAATTTACAGTTTGACTGAAAAACCTTGACGAGCGTCAATGTTCGGCGATCCCTCGTCCGGCGGCCAGTTGAAGGGCGCCCAACAAGCCGAGTCTGGGCTCCATGACCACCTGTACGGCGTAGTTGGCGACCAGCGTGCTGTGTACTCCCTTGTCGCGGAATGCCGCCAGAAACGGCGTGCCGCGTAAAGCGGCAAGAACCTTCGGCGCGATGCCGCCAGCAAGGAAGACGCCACCCCGCGCATTGTATAGCAGCGCAAGATCGCCCGCGAAGGCGCCGTAGACCGCACAGAACAGTCGCAAGGCGTGCCCACAGGCCGATTCCGGCGACGCGAGCCCGCGGGTGGCAATCGCTGCAGCCGGATCGATGCCGCGCGTGGTGAGATCGATGTCGGCCGAGTCGCCGGATTCTTCCGAACAAACGAATCGATACACGTCGACCAGACCGCTGCCA
Source organism: Gammaproteobacteria bacterium (assembly GCA_020029545.1). Lineage (GTDB taxonomy): Bacteria > Pseudomonadota > Gammaproteobacteria > Steroidobacterales > Steroidobacteraceae > Steroidobacter. The sequence continues at coordinate 1,555 of JAIBJL010000323.1, read as the reverse complement.
CTCAATATGCGCTCGGCCGTCACCCTTGGATTGCGTGCGGCCAACCATTGCCGAAGACGTGTCTGCTCCTGGTCGGCCGGCGCGAAACCCATGTGACCGCCTTCGCCGGAAACGATCTTCCACTGCTCGCCGACGCATGTTAGTGCCGCGACGCCCAGCCCGGTGCCGGCGCCAAGAACGACGCGTGTCCCGCGGGGAGCAGTCGGTGCATGCTGCAGAATCTCCGTCGGGATGGCGGTCGGATCGAGCAGGCCGGCGGCGGCGGCGGCAAAGTCATTGAGCACAAGCATCGGTGCGCCGCCGATTCGCTTGCTCAGCTCGATCGCATCGAGTTGCCACGGCAGGTAGGTGACCTTGGCGCGTCCGCAATCCACTGGCCCTGCAACGCCGATGCTTGCGCCTTCGATCGGCTCGACATGCCCGTTCCGCTGCGCCTCGTCCTGAAACTCGGCGAGCACGCTATCGAAGCTCTCGTACTGGCGGCTGGCGAATGATCGCTCCAGCACGATCCGCATTCTTCCGTCCTGATCCTGCCCGGCCAGGGCCAGCAGGGTCTTGGTGCCGCCGATGTCGCCGCCGAGTAGCATGCCGCAGGTCCGCATCCAGTTGTCGATTGCGCGGATAATGCCTAAAAGAAGCTACCTTGACCAGCACCGCACACGCGATGTTCGATTGTGCACCGACCCCCGAGATAGACGAAATGCTGCCCGACTATGCCGGCGGCAGCCTGATCAATCTCATGCAATCGGTCGCGCTCGCGTGTGGGGCGAGTGGATCGGCTTATGCACCGTTGAGCCCCTTCTTGTCTTACGCGCTGGCCGATGCACGTACTCTGGTGCTGATGGTAATCGACGGCATGGGCGAGGCCTTGTTGCAGCAGGCCGGGCAAGGCACTCAACTGCTCGCGCATCGTGTCGGGGTGCTGACCTCGGTGTTTCCGTCCACTACGGCGGCAGCCGTCACCACGCTGTTGACCGCGCAGTCACCTGCACAACACGGATTGACCGGCTGGCACATGAATTTTGCCGAGGCTGGCGGCGTGCTGGCGGTGCTGCCGCTGGTGCGGCGTGTCGCGAAGCCATTCGAACGTGAATTGCCCGCCGTGCCGCCGCCCAAGCGCCTGTTCGATCACCGAGGGGTCTTTGGATTGTTGCGCCGTCGCTCGTATGTGGTGTCCCCTGCATCGATAGCCAATTCCGCCTTCAACCGCTTCCACACCCGTGACGCGAAAGCGCACGCCTATGCCGATCGAGGCTCGATGTTCGAGCGCATCGCCGAGATCGCGCGGGCAGGCACCCGGCGGCAATACATCTATGCCTATTACGACGGCCTGGATTCGCTGTCGCATCGGGTCGGCGCCTATGGCGAGGCAGCCGCAGTCGAACTGCGCGAACTCGATGCCGGATTTGCGCGACTGCTGGAGCAGCTTCACGGCAGCAACACGACAGTAATCGTCACTGCCGACCACGGTTTCATCGACTCGCCGGAGGCGCGCAGCATCGACCTGGCGCAACATCCCGAATTGTCGGCGATGCTGACGCTGCCGCTTTGCGGT
>JAIBJL010000322.1 GCA_020029545.1 Gammaproteobacteria bacterium | reverse complement strand
GTCCATTTTTCCGATCCTTCTCGTTAAATAGCCCCATTGAATTGGACCAGGGCTATTCGCCTCCAACGATCGAAAAACTGTCCTCCATCTGCCACGCGCCGCGCTACGATCACTTAAGTCCGACAGGCTGCTAGGGTGCCGATTCTAAGCGAACAGCTCTTTGACTTTCGACTTGCCGTTCGCCTGAGCAGTCAGCAGGGCGAGAAATTCGTCGGCGCTCATCGCATCGCCGAACAGGCGTCCCTGTCCGTAGTGACAGCCACGGCTGCGCAGGAAGGTGAGCTGCTCTTCGGTCTCGACCCCTTCGGCGACAATCTCGACTTCCAGCGACTTGCCCATTTCGATGATGGTGCGGACGATGGTGGCGTCGTTGGCGTTGATGGCTGCATCGCGCACGAACGACTGATCGATCTTCAGCGTGCCGATGGGAAACTGCTGCAAGGCGCTGAGTGAGGAATAGCCGGTGCCGAAGTCGTCGATCGACAGGTGCAGGCCCATCGAGTACAGCTCGTTGAGCAGTTTGATGGTACGTTTCGGGTCGACCATCAACGTGGTCTCGGTGATCTCGAGTTCGAAACAGCTGGGCGAGACTTCGTGACGACGGAACACCGAGGCACAGCGTGCGATGAAGCTGGGTTGGCGCAACTGCTTCAGCGACAGATTGATCGAGATGCGACCCGGCTGCGGGACGCGACGCGTCCACTGCTTGTAATCCTGGCAGACACGATTCAGCACCCACTCGCCGATGCCGAGAATCAGGCTGCTTTCTTCGGCCAGCGGAATGAACTGCGAGGGGGGAATGTCGCCATGGCCCGGCAATCGCCAGCGCAGCAGGGCTTCCGCACCGATGATGCGACCGTCGGTCAGGTCGATCTTGGGTTGATAGAACATGCGCAACTCATCGCGTTCCAGCGCCCGTCGCAACTTGCTCTTGAGCATCAGGCGTTCGACCGCGGCAGCGTTCATTTCGGGCGAGTAGAACGCGAAGCTGTTGCCGCCGTTCTGCTTGGAGTGATACATCGCCGCGTCGGCATTGCGGATCAGGTCGATGACGTTTTCCGCATCGCGCGGACAGAAGGCGAGGCCCACGCTTGCGGTCAGGAACACTTCCTGCTGATCGACGTAGTAGGCTTTGCAGACCTCGGCAAGCACCATGCGCGCCAGGTCGGCCGCCTGAGTGCGCTCAGCGCCTTCTTCGGCAAAGCCTTCAATGAACAGGCCGAATTCATCACCGGCCATGCGACCGACCACCGCTTCGCGCGGCAGAATGCGGATCAGACGCTCGCTCAGAACTTCCAGTGTGCGATCACCGGCGGCGTGACCAAAGGTATCGTTGATTTCCTTGAAGCGATCCATGTCCAGATACAGCAGCACGATGCCCCGGTCCGCACGCCGCGCGCGGGCGATGGCCTGCTGCAGCATGTGCTGGAACTGCATGCGGTTCGGCACTTTGGTGAGAGCGTCATAGCGCGCAAGATAACGGATGCGCCGCTCAGCGCGTTTGCGATCCGTGATGTTGCGCACCACGATGATGGTGCCCTGGAAGCGCGAGTCTTCATTGGCCAGCGGCGCGCCGGACATCGATACCGGAATGGTCTGGCCACTGCCCGTGGCGACCACGGTTTCGCGGGTCTCGCCACTCAAGGTTTCCATCGAGAACGACTCGCGCTCGCTTTCGGCGATCAGCGTAATGAACGGTTTGCCGGCGATCTGCTCTTCCGTGTAGCCGAACAGATGGACCGCCGCATCGTTTGCCCGCGACACAAGACCGCTGGAGGAAATCACCAGCACCGCATCGTTCATGCTGTTGAGGACGGTGTTGAGGTATTCGTTGGTGATCGTCGACTGCCGCAGCTTTTGCCGCATGCGATCCAACGCGACCTCCAGATCCGCGATTTCGGATTTGCTGGTGATTTTGTGCGGCTGCGTATAGTCGCCTTCCCCAATGCGTTCGGCGGAGCGGATCAGCTCGACAATGGGCCGTTCCAGCCGACGCGCCAGCAGCCAGGCGCCCAGTGCCAGTACACCGGTGATGACGATGCCGGCCGCGGCAATGATCCAGACCCAGCGCACGAAATCGTGACGTTCGACCTGCGCCAGCTGCGCGCGCAAGGCGCGGGTCGAGGCAACCAGTCCGGGTCTGCCGACTTCGATACGAATGGCGCCGAGCTTCTGGGGATTGCCGATCTCCAGGCGTGCCGAGCGCTTCTCTTCCGGCGCCAACCCCAGAATCCAGGCTTCATCGCGAGCCGCGGCAAACAGGGCCTTGCCGTTGGCATCGGTGATCGCCACCGCTACGACCAATGGATTCTCGAAAAAGGCTTTGCCGGCGCGCCGGATCGCGATGCCATCGTGTTTGGCCACGGCAAGTTCCAGAGTGTCGGCGCTGGCCGCCGCCAGCGTCTTCGCCTGCTGTTCAAGTCGCCGCGTCTCGCCTTCCAGCAACGAACGTTCGCTCTGGGCGATGGCACTGGAGCTGGTCTTGCGGAATTCGAAGTATTCGAGACTGAACAGGCCTGCAGTGATTGCGAGCCCTGCGGCTATCGCGATCACCACCAACCGAACTTTCAGCCCCCGTGACCTCAACCTAACGCTCCGTAATCGTGATGCCTGAGAGTCTGCATCACCTGTAACACCCCTTGGGCGTAATTATCCGACCAGGTTCGCCTGCAATGAAATGCGTATTGCCCTGCAGATCAGGTAGTAAGGCTCACAATCTGAGCTGCTACGACATAATAGCGGGAGTCCAGCGCGTGGAGAATCCGACCGCGCGAAGTATGCGAGTTGCATTGCGCGCTGGGCAAGGTCGAATCGCAGATTGTTTGCGATACTAGCCCACTCTCAAGCAAGGCCCACTTTCAAGCCAGGTTATTTGCGATGAACGAGTTCGAGCTCACCGGCCGCGCCCGCACCCATGTGGTGGAGCTGCAGGATCTGCGTTGTGTGCTCCATTACGAGGCAGTGGCTTCGTTTCTCGCTATGCGTGAAGCGGCGGCGGGGGCTGGCATCGACCTGACACCGCGATCGAGTTTTCGCGATTTCGACACCCAACTGGCGATCTGGAACCGCAAATGGGCGGGCGAGCGCCCGATTCTGGACCGCAAAGGCGTGCTTTTGCAGCGGGAATCCCTGAGTGATACCGAAGCGGTCGAAGCCATTCTGAGCTGGTCGGCCGTGCCGGGTGGCAGCCGGCATCACTGGGGCAGCGATGTCGATGTGATCGACTCCGCTGCCGTACCGGCGGGCTACCACGTCGAGTTGGTGCCCTCGGAGTATGCGAGCAATGGCATATTCGGCGTACTCACGGCCTGGCTCGATACGAATATGCGCCAGTTCGGTTTTTTTCGGCCTTATGGCACCGATCGTGGCGGTGTGAGTCCCGAGCCCTGGCATCTGAGCTATGCGCCGGTATCGGTGCCGGCACTGGAATCGCTGAGTCTGTCGGCGCTGCGGCAGGTCATCGAGGCCAGCACGATTGCCGGCAAGCCCCAGGTGTTGGCGCGCTTGCCCGAGATCTATACCCGCTTCCTGCTCTCGATCGATGGGCCGACCTGACGCAGGGAACGCAAGCGGCAAATCGTTGACCGATCAACTCGCCCGCGCCTGCTCTCAGCTGGCGCCGCGGTGGCGCTGTGCGGCGAAGAAGCGCACGCAGCTGCCCGGCAGCCAGCGCTTCAAATGCCACAAGAGTTGCATCGAACGGGGCAGCACGATGTGCACTCGCCCCTTGCCCGCCGTGCGCAGCAGGTCGCGCGCGACCGCGGAGGCCGGATAGGTTGAGGCATCTATCAACCGCCGTGCGTGCTCGCGTGCCGATCCGGTGCCGCGAAAGGATTCGAGCAAGCCGCTCTTGAAGAAGCCGGGCATGACGACCGACACCTGAATGCCCGCGTCGCTTAGCTCGGCGGCCAGTGTTTCGCTCAACGACAACACTGCGGCTTTCGTCGCGTTGTACGAACTCATGCCCGGGGCCGCGGCAAAGGCCGCAGCGCTCGCTATGTTGATCATGAGCCCTTTGCCGTTGCGTTGCAGGTGCGGGACTGCCGCCCGGCAGCCGTGCACGACACCCATCAAGTTGATATCGATGATCCAGCGCCAGTCGTCGACGGCGATATCCATGAGCGCGCCGGACGCCGCTACGCCGGCGTTATTGATCATCAGGTCCAGGCCGTCATGCGAGCCGGCAAAGGAGTTGACGGCCACGGTCAGTTCATCTGCCTGCGTGACATCGCCCGGGTACGCAAGTATCGGAAAGCCCGCGGCGGAGAGATCCGCCTCCACGGCGGCGAGCCGTTCGACATTGCGATCGAACAGGCCGAGGGCCCAGCCTTCGCGGGCCAGCGCCAGTACCAGTTCCAGGCCAAGGCCATTGCCGGCGCCGGTGATGAAGGCGCGCTTGCGCGGAAAGCGCGCGTTTAGCCGGGCGAAAGCTGCAAGGGTCGGTGAAGTCGATGCTTCAGGCATTGCAATGACCGGCGTGGGCGGCAATCGGATGAGTCGCTCGATGGGGTCGCCGAGACGATGCGGCAGTAACGCGACCGATCCTCGACTGTCACGCGAGCTTACGCAAGTAAGGTTCGGATGGCTGTCCGTCTCTCGACCTCGGCGGGCGGATTCTGCCCGCGAACGAACGGGTACTGAGCGCCAAGGGATGAACCACCGTGATCACGAGCGATCCGAACCGGAGCAATACCGGCAGCGGCTTTCTCGACTCAGGTCTTCCAGACCTGCTTGAGATGTCCCAGTACCAGGGAGCGAATGTTCTGCACCGGGTTTTTTTCCCAGGTGAAGCAGGGCGGATCGCGTCGAAGCATCGGCCAGCCGCCGGTGCGCAGCACTTCGGCCAGATATTCAAGATTGCGCTGAATGGCTTCCATGTACGGATTGCGGCCATTGAACAGCGGTTCGAGGTAGTGATATGCACCGCCAAATTCGCCATCCAGACGCGTGCGACGCACTTCTTCGATGAAGCCGGGAGTCTGACGCAGGACATCCAGTCCCGAGCCATACTTCACGGACGGCTTGCCCTGCGCATCGTTCGGCATCGCGATGCCCCCGAGGACGAATTCCGGGAATAGCCGGTCACGGCATTTTTCCAGATAGCAGCGATCCGACATCTGGGCGATCAGGTCGCCGGTGCCGACGATGTGTCCCACGATCCGATCGCGCGCATCGTCGAGACGGATCTGATCGAAGCGAACTTCATAGCCGGTGAAATGCACGATCTTGGTTGCGACCGGCACCCATTCGGCCATGCCGATGGTGGGCAGGTAGCGGCCGATGAACTGCGAACTGCGCGTCACATGGCTGAGCGTGAATTCGGCGCCGTTGCGATGTGTCTGATCGTCCGTCTGGCGGATGTAGCCGGCGTCGTGAAACAACGCGACGACCACCGCCAGAATGGCGCGCTCCGGACCGAACCGGTCATCGCCCAGGTGCGTGCGCTCGTAGCCGACGATCAGTCGTGAAGTCGCCAGCGTGCCGTCCAGCGAATGCTGCAGATCGTGGTAGACGGTATCGCAGCCGTAATATCCCGGAAATTGCCCGTTGAACAAGCGCTCGAAATCTCTGAACGCGGTATCGACGCGATCGAACGGATAGTTCGGCCAGGTCTGACGAAACAGATCCACGACCGCACGACGCACGGCATCTGCCGAGCTGACCTGCACGGTATTCGTGACGTCGAAATCGCTGCGCCGATACTGCATGGTGGTGAAGCCGTGGCGCGTGTTCGCGCGCGATCGAGTCTAGCAGCCTGTCGGACTTAAGGTTGATCTACTGCGGCGGTGTCAGCTGGGTCCATTTTTCCGATCCTTCTCGTTAAATAGCCCCATTGAATTGGACCAGGGCTATTCGCCTCCAACGATCGAAAAACTGTCCTCCATCTGCCACGCGC
>JAIBJL010000321.1 GCA_020029545.1 Gammaproteobacteria bacterium | reverse complement strand
CGTCAAGGCGTCGCCGCTGCCGGGCCTCTACGAAGTCGCGATGGGCTCCGACACGGCCTATGTCAGTGCCGATGGTCGCTACCTCATCAACGGCGATCTGTACGAAATCGACAGCCGCACCAATCTCACCGAAGCCAACCGCAGCGGCATGCGGCGCGAGGTGCTGGCCAAGCTCGACGAACGCGACATGATCATCTTCTCGCCGGCCAAGCCCCTGCACACCATTACCGTGTTCACGGATGTCGAGTGCGGCTACTGTCGCAAAATGCACAGCGAGATGGAGCAGATCAACAAGCTCGGTATACGCGTGCGCTATATGGCGTATCCACGCGCCGGGCCGGGCACCGCGGACTGGGCAAAAATGGAATCGGTATGGTGCTCAAAGGACCGCAAGTTGGCGATCACCCAGGCCAAGAATGGCGCCGAGGTCAAAGCGGCGAACTGTGGTGCGACGCCGGTGGCGAAGCAGTTTGAGTTGGGCGAAAAGCTGGGTGTGAACGGCACGCCGGCGGTATTCACCGACAGAGGCGAACACATTGGCGGCTATTTGCCATCGCAGCGACTGCTTGAACAGTTGGAACAACTGGACAAGGTCGCTGCCAGCGCGAGCAGGTAATCTACCGTTCCAGTAACTTCAGCTTGTCGGGCTTGCCATCCCAATCCTTCGCATCGCCCGGGGGGGCCTTGCGCTCGGTGATCACCGGCCAGTTCTTCGCCAGGTCAGCATTCAGTGCCTTGAACTGTTCCTGGCCATTGGGAATTTCTTCTTCGGAGAAGATGGCCTCCGCTGGGCATTCCGGCTCGCACAGCGTGCAATCGATGCATTCATCCGGATCGATCACCAGAAAGTTCGGTCCTTCATGGAAGCAATCCACCGGACAGACCTCGACACAGTCCATGTACTTGCACTTGATGCAATTTTCAGTGACGACAAAGGTCATCGGCGAGCTCCGCAACGGACCGGACAGGTTGATGAAACAGACGGTCGACGTGCCGTCAGAGCCGCGTATTGTGCCAAACGGCGGGCAGGGATAGAAGGGCGACAACCTTTTCGCCCCGGCCCGCACACCCCCGGCGCGGACTTAGCGATCGCGGAAGATGATCTTACCCTCGTGGTAGTCGATGTCGCGAAAGTGCAGGCGTTCGATGCCCAGTTTGCGATCGTCCAGATAGCGGCGTAGGGCGAACTCTACGCTCAGGAATGCGATCTCCGACCAGGGAATGTCGGCTTCGTCGTACAAATCGACCTCGAGGCTTTCTTCACCGACGCCGAAGTCCGCATCGAGCAATCGCGCACGGAACGTCATGTGCACCTGGTGCGCACGCACCACGTTTACGATGGATACCAGCGAGCCGATCTCCACCTTGGCGAGGGCTTCCTCGACAGCTTCGCGTGCGGCACCCTCCTGTACGGCTTCGCCGTTCTCGAGAAAGCCCGCCGGAAAGGTCCAGTAGCCTCGGCGCGGCTCGATCGCGCGCTTGCACAGCAGGATCTGTCCACGCCATTCGGGGACGCAACCCGCGATGATTCGTGGATTTTCGTAGTGAATCGTGCCACAGACCGTGCAGACGAAACGCAGTCGCTGATCGCCGGGCGGAATGCGCGATTCCAGCGCCTGGCCACAGTCCGAGCAGAATTTCACTTCATGGCGAGACTAATTCGTTCTGTGTGCGCCTTGAACCGTACTGCGGCGGCGGTGCGCTTCAGTTCGCGACTAATGGCCGCGACCGTCTTGCGGCCGGCCAGACGGCGCAACGACTTCACGTGAGCGGGGGTCCAGGGAGTGATCTTGCGAGTGCGGGGCATGGATGTTCCGAAAGAGAGATCGATGAGTCTATTGTAACCAACATCGCGGCATGTTGCGCCCTCGGATTATAGATACTCCCGCTTGGCAAGTCTGGGCCTATTACAAGTCTGGGCCTATTAACTGACGGCCAACTGCCGATTCCGACGGATATTCGCAGCTCTTGGCGGGTTGGTGGCGAGGAGGGGAAATTTTGGTCGCTCCGGGATACCTGCGTGTCAGGCGATCGTGGCTGCTGTCGGCCGGATGGCCACTTGGATGCACCCGATACTGGCTTCAATGAGGGCCATGACTCGGACAGGTTCCTATATCTTCAGGAGGTAAGCACCCTCAACACGCCTTCATAGAGTTGCGATTGCGTGAACGGCTTCGATAGCAGCGGGATTTCCGGAAGCCAGTGTGAGCTGGTAGGCGACGGCATCTGAGCGTACCCACTGGTGAATAGTATGCGGATGTTCGGATACTTACGCTGCACGGTGGAGACAAGCTCTCTACCATTAAGCCCTGGCAAGCCGATATCCGTAAACAGCAGATCGATCGCTGACTTGCTCTCCAGGACTCTCAGGGCCTCGGACGCATTGGCCGCCTCGATCACATTGAATCCGTAATGGAGAAGGGCTTCGACCGTAAACGCCCTGACATCGTCATTGTCCTCGACAACGAGGATGCTGGCCGAGGCCTTGCCGTATGGAAGCAGGTCCACTTTGGCGCTCTCTTGCGTGACTGTTCCTTCGCTCAAACGCGGCAAATAGATTTTTACAGTCGTTCCGTGGCTAGAGCGACTGTGGATCTTGATGCTGCCACCTGTCTGCTTGACGAAGCCGAAGACCTGACTGAGTCCCAAACCCGTGCCGTGACCTAAGGGTTTGGTCGTGAAGAACGGTTCGAAGGCTCGCTCCAGAACCTCTTGCGTCATTCCGATGCCCGTATCACTGACGGAGATCAGGACGTACTTACCGGGTTTGAGATCGAATGGCACCGTTGCATCATGAGTGTCGACGACAGTGTTTGCCGTCTCGATAGTGAGCGTTCCGCCGTTGGGCATCGCATCGCGAGCATTTACCGCAAGATTCAGCAGTGCGTTCTCCAGCTGATTCTGATCCACCTCCGCAATACCGGCTTCCGGGTCCTCTACGCGACGTATGGATACGCTCTCAGGAAGGGTACGACGCACCAAATCCACCCAGCGCGACAGCAAACGATTCACATCCGATGGCTTCGGTTTCAGCGGTTGGCGGCGTGCAAATGCGAGCAGCTGCTGCGTCAAGCTCGCGGCGCGCTCTGAAGCTCGCATCGCTTGATCAATCGCACGACGCCATCGAGCATGTTCTGCGGGGACCTGTTGTGAAAGCGCATCCAGATTGCCCAGGATGACGGTGAGAAGGTTGTTGAAGTCGTGCGCGACTCCTCCGGTCAGCTGGCCGATTGCTTCCATCTTTTGGCTCTGATGCAATTGTTCTTGCATCATGCGGCGGTCGGTCATATCGCGAGTAATCTTCGCGAATCCAAGGAGCTCATCGCCGGCTCGAATGGCGTCGATCAAAACGCTGGCCCAAAATCGACTGCCGTCTTTCTTGAGTCGCCAACCCTCTCCTTCGAACTTGCCTTTCTGAGCGGCTTGAGTGAGAGCGAAGGCCGGCACGCCCGACGCTCGATCCTCCGGGGTGTAGAACTCGGAAAAATGCTTTCCGATGATCTCGGTGGATGCATAGCCTTTGATCCGTTCGGCGCCGGCGTTCCAGGAAACGACATGCCCCTCAGGGTCGAGCATGTATATCGCGCAATCCTGAATACCCTCGAGTAACCGGGCAAACGTCTCTTCGCGGCTGAAAGAGCGCAATGGCGCTTGCGTTGGAGGAAATGAGAGGGTCTTGTCGTTTTCCACGGTAACCATCGATTGCGCTCAGGCCATCGAAGTCAGTGAAACGGACGAGATTCGCGGTTTGTTCCTTGTCTGCGTTGCGTCGCGGACCTTCGCTCCATGAGCCGGCCAGGGGGCGCAATCCGGAGCGAGATATACCACCCGCGACAGCGAGTCTCTGCGGATCGTTATCGACATACCGCATCGTTGATCTGCCGATTCCAGCGCCAATCAGGTAATGCGAGCCCGATGGGTACACCACCGACCCAACGGTTCGGCGGTCGCAGCGACAAATAATCGACTTCACCTCGCAACACTGCGCGCCCGAGATCCGTGATGGTCAATACATCCGTCCATGGGGGACCCGCCGCACCATTGCAGCCCACGCCCGAACGACGCTCGTAAACGCGAGCGCTGGCGCCTTCCATAGACAGCACGCGGTCACGGACTTGCAGATCGCCCTGCCCCGGGAGCGGGTCACGCTCGTAGGTCAGGCGTCCAAAGAGATGGTTCAGGGTCATCTCGCCTTCGGCCAGTAGTTGCAGCGCCATTTCCTGCGTGAGCGACAAGCCGTGCTCACTTGAGGGCAGCTCGCGCAGATGCCGACGCAAGGCGTTCGCGAGCAGCGGCAATGCCGACGTGCCGCTGCGCATGATGGCCGCGAGTCCTCGCGGGTCCGGGTTGACCAGAGCGTGCCAGGCGTCAAGTCCGAGCTTCAACATCGTGGGTGTCGCCTGCTTTCGCGTGGTCCAGAGCATGCGTAGCGCCTCGGGCGGTAGTTGCCCGAGACCGATGAAACGCACTGCGCCCGGAAACTCGCCGATGTTGATCAATTCCAATCGCGCGGGGCGGCGGCCCCGATCGTAGGTCGCGTAATGTCCCAGCAATCGCACCAGCACGAGTTGGTCATAGCAGTCGAACTCGGACCAGATCACGATTCGATCGTAGCCCGCGGAATCGTGCAGCCGCTGTTCATCGCGTTCGAGTTCGCGCAGCACAAGCTCGTACCGAAGCGGTGGATCGCGAGAGTCCGCGTAGCTATCCACCAGGAAGCGTGCCCGCTGCTCAAGACACCCTGGGCCTTCGCGCACAGGACCGATCAGATAGGGATAGTTGTGCTCGTAGAAATCGCCGCGAAAGCCGGCGTTCTGCAGCGGTTTCTTGAGATCGCTGCCACAACGGATGTGCAGCGTGCGCAGGTCGCCATCGAGCAGCGAAGGTGCGTCCGCGGGTCGGGCCGCCTGTATCAGCGCGGCCTCGCGATCGCGAGCCATGACCGCGATGTGGCGCTTGAGCGCCCCCCAGTTTTGGAAGCGCAGTTCCTGCGCAATCAGGTATTGCGCCTCGGCAAGCTTGGGTGGTGATTTGAACCGCGCAAGCGCTGCGGGATCACCGGCCCGTGCGGCCTTCAGCAACTCCTTCGCGCGTTTTCCCTGCTGTTCGACATTGAGACGGAAGTGAGGATAGGATCCAAGCCGGTCGGTCATCACAGATTCCCCTTATCGAGTACCTGCGTCCGCCCAGGCAGATAAGGGAGCCACGGACCTTCACGAGCAGGTCATCGTGTCGTGGGCGCAGCCCTTTCCGCGGACGTGGATGCTCCGACCGAGCCCCGGCATTATCTGAGTCTCAAAACGCAGCCGTCAACCGGTGCGAACCTTTGCGCCAGCAATGTGATCGGTGTCTCGCCGTCGACAAAAAAGGACTCTGGTGAGAGCGTCAGCACGGCGACGGCTTCGATTGTAGCGGATAGTGCTCCATCGAAAGGCTACGAGGATGGCTCATGAGCATGGATGCAGACGTCACACGCCGTATCGAACAGATCGTTCAGCTGTACGTTCTGAGAACGGTGGCGTCTGATCAAGGTGTGCCCGAAAGCAAGATTGCCAACTTTCGCAGGTTCCGGCTGGACTTGGTCGCATTCATCGCAGGCAAGCAGAGTCACTCTGCGACGGAACAAATCATCCTCGCCGTCGATCGCGCCTTGACGACATTGGAGGCCAATTCCCTGTCTGCGGCTCGCGTGATGGAATTGCGATACTTCTCCAGTCTGGACACGCAAGCGATCGCGATCAAGGTGGGAAACTCGGTGGAGCGAGTTCGCCGTGATACGCGGTTTGGTCGTGCAGTGCTACTGCAAGAATTAAAGGCGTCACAAGTACCCCCTGCTGACTCAGCAGTCACGAATATAGACGACAGCCGGGGCGTGAAAAAATGACCGGAAAAAATGA
>JAIBJL010000320.1 GCA_020029545.1 Gammaproteobacteria bacterium | reverse complement strand
ATCAGCGCCGATGTGCTTGCGCTACCCTACGTACAAAGCGTTGAACAGCAGATCGGCCGCGCGGACCTGAGCGAGGACACCTGGGGTCCGCATCGCAGCGAATTCCACATCGAACTCAAGCCCGACGCGGCGATCGATCAAGTCGATGCGCAGGAGCAGTTGCGCGGCATCATCGCTCGCTATCCCGGCGTGCAAAGCGAAGTGGTGACCTTTCTCGGCGATCGCATCGGCGAGAGTCTCAGCGGCGAAACAGCGCAGGTCGCCATCAAGGTCTTCGGCGACGACCTGGACCAGATCGAGCGCGCTGCCGAACGGATCGTCGGTGCACTATCCACGCTGCAGGGCATCGTCGATCTGCAGTTCGCCCGCCAGAGCGGCACGCCGGCAGTGAGCATCGAACTGTCGCCGCAAGCGCTCGCCGCCGCTGGGCTCAAATCGCAGGACGTGCTCGACACCGTCGAGACGGCCTACTCCGGTCAGACCGTCGGCCAAGCGTTCAGCGGCATTCGAACCGTCGATACGGTGGTGCTGCTTGCCGATGACCTGCGCAGGGACCCCGGCCGGCTCGGCAAGCTCATGATCGCAAGCTCGCTGGGACCGATTCCTCTCGCCCAGGTGGCGACGTTCAAACTCACGCAGGAACGTTACAGCATCGAGCACGACGGTGGACAACGTCGCGTCAGCGTTACCTTCAATGTGAGCGGAGCCTCCCTGCAAAACATCGTGCGGCAAGCCCGTCAACGAATTGCCCAGTCCGTCGTGCTGCCCGCGGGCATCTTTCTGGAATTCACCGGCGCTGCGGCAGCCGAACAGCAGACCCGGGACGAACTGCTGCTCTATTCGGCAGTCGCCATCGCGTTCATCGTGATGATCCTGTTCGCGGCCTTCGAGTGGCGGGCCAACACCTGGCTGGTCATGATCAACCTGCCTTTCAGCCTGATCGGCAGCGTACTGGCGATTGCGGTGACCGGCATCGGTTTGTCGCTGGGTACCGTCGTAGGACTGGTCACCGTATTCGGCATCAGTGCCCGCAACGCGATCCTGCAACTGGCTCACTACGAGTATTTGGTTCACGTCGAGCACTCGACTTGGAGCATGGAGACCGTGCGGCGGGGTGCTAACGAACGCCTGGTTCCCATTTTCATGACTGCCGCCGTCACAGCGCTCGGCCTGGCTCCTCTCGCCTTCGGCCTGCATCGTGCGGGCCAGGAAATCGAAGGCCCGATGGCGGTGACCGTCCTCGGCGGCCTGGTGTCTTCCACGCTGCTCAATCTGGTGGCTCTGCCTGCACTCGCCTATCGCTATTCGGGCGGCAGGCGCCTTGAGCCGACTCAGGGGAACGTACGTGGGGATTGACGCAGGCACTCTGTCATTCGCTGGTAACCATTTCGTGCTTCCTTACCCGAGCGAAGCGGTGCTGCTCGCTCTAACGTTAAATTCATCTAAACTTGTCAGCACACCGCGACTGAATTCACGGTCGGCCAGCGTCTACCGCAACGAAGCCCCCCGGTGCCGTCGCGGTCGCCGGGGGCTCTGCCGTGCAAGAAAGTGAGACCCCATGACTGATGTTTCACCACCTGCAACCCTTGCCCGTAACACGGTCGTGTCCCACAGCCGGTCGATCGCCATTGCGCTGGCGACGCTGGCAGTCCTCGTGGTCTGGTTTGCGAACGTGGGCTATCGCACCTTGTCGGAGCCCGACGAAGGCCGCTACGCCGAAATCCCCCGCGAAATGCTCGCGAGCGGCGACTGGATCACGCCGCGGTTGAACGGCATTCCCTATCTCGAAAAGCCGCCGCTGCAGTACTGGTCGACCGCGATCGCGTACGCCGCCTTCGGCTTGGAGCCGTGGGTATCGCGCTTGTGGACCGCGACGCTCGGCCTGCTCGGCGTCGTCGCCACCTTCCTGACCGCCCGCGCGCTTTGGAACGTCCGCGTCGGTCAGCTCGCCGCGCTGATCCTCGCCAGTTGTCCGTTGTACTTCGTCGTCGCGCATCTGAATACGCTGGACATGGGATTGTCCTTCTTCATGAACGCGGGACTATCGTGCTTCATGCTGGCACAGCGCTCGGCATCCGATACGCTGCGCCGCCGTTGGATGTGGGCATGCTGGCTGGCACTTGCCTGCGGCTTCCTGCAGAAGGGCCTGGTGGCACTGGTATTGCCGGCAGCGACGCTGACGATCTATTCGCTGATCTATCGCGACCGGCAACTCTGGCGCCAGCTGCACCTGGGCACCGGTTTGCTGATCGTCGCCGCCGCGTGCCTGCCATGGCTGGTCCTGGTGTCGATGCGCAATCCCGACTTCATGCAGTTTTTTTTCGTTCATGAACACCTTGCTCGATTCGCGACGACGGTACACAAGCGAAGCGAGCCCTGGTGGTACTTCATCGCGATACTGAGCGTCGGCGTCGTGCCATGGATCTCGGCGATGCTGCGAAGTGTATTCACGCGTGCGCCGGCCGCTGAGGGTCACTCCCGATTGAATGAGACCGGCCTGCTGCTAACCTGGATAGCAACGCTGCTGGTGTTCTTCTCCATGTCCGGCTCCAAGCTCGCCCCTTACATCGTGCCCGCGATTCCACCGCTGGCGTTGCTGGCGGCTCGCTGGCTCGATGTGAATGCAACGGCAAAGACGCTACGTCCAGTCGTCGGCCTGACGGCGCTGCTGAGCCTGCTGCTAGTGTTCCTGAAGCTGCTGGTTCCGCATGTCATGGCGCCGGGGCTCAAGCAGGTGGCTTACCTGCAATTGGGGAACTGGACGCTGGTCGGGGGAGCATTCGGTGTCGCGGGCACTATCGCGGCCGTGATTGCAATCCGACGTCTGCAATGGCGTGCAGCGATGTTTTACCTGGCCAGCGGTTTCACGGTGGCGCTCGCCATCGTCATGTGTGGAAGCAATGCGCTTGGCGTGTTGCGTTCCAGACCCGGCCTGGCCGCCGAGATCGCTCCCTATGTGGGCGCCGATACCGCGTTCTACTGTGTCGGCATGTACTGGCAAGCGCTGCCGTTCGAACTGCGGAAGACCTGCAAACTTGTGCAATACACCGGCGAGCATGAACTGCAGTTCGATCCGCAGCGGCGCCAGTGGCTGCCGGCGCTGGCGGATTTTCTTCGCGAGTGGCAGCAGCAGCCCGACGCCGTGGCAGTAGTCAGTCCGGAGTTCTGGCCGTACGTGGAAGCAGCAGGCGTTCCGGCACGCACCGTGCTGCGGGCACGCGACGTGACGGTGATCGTGAAGCCATGACTCCAGCGACGCTTGCCTACATTCTGTCTGGAGTCGTACTGAATGCGATAGCGCAACTCGCGTTGAAGGCAGCGACGCGCCGTCTCGGCGTGCTGGCACCAGAACATGGCGCACTCCTCGACATGGGCTTGCGCATCGCCGCACAGCCAGCCGTCTGGGTGGGCTTGGTCTGCTATGCCATGAGCGTCGTGCTGTGGATCGTCGCGCTGTCGCGAACCGAGGTTTCGGTCGCCTATCCGTTTCTCTCCATTGGCTATGTCATCGCCGCCCTGGTGGCTTGGCAATTCTTCGGCGAAGCCCTGACTGCGCAGCGGATTGCGGCCATCGGGCTGATCTGCGCCGGCGTAGTCCTTCTCTATCGATCGTGAACGAGGACCGGCATGACATTTCTGCCTTTCACCCAACCCAGCATCGACGAAGACACGATTCGCGGCGTCACTGAAGTGCTGCGCAGCGGCTGGATGGCCAGCGGCCCGCAAGTGCTCAAGTTCGAAGCCGCGTTGGGTACGTACTTGCATGGCCGTCCGGTACGAGTCATGACCTCGGCGACTGCAGCACTCGAAATCGCTCTGCGCGTCGCGGGAGTGGACCGGGAATCTGAAGTCATCCTGCCGGCCATGAGTTTCGCGGCCACCGCAAACGTCATCGCGCGGGTCGGTGCCAAACCGGTGTTCGTCGATGTGGACCTGCGGACCCGCAACATCGATCTGGACCACGTCGAACGCGCCATCACGCCGGCTACCCGGGCGCTGATGCCGGTGCACTTCGCCGGCCTGCCCGTCGACATGAACCGGCTATACCAGATTGCGCAGCGCCACCGGTTGCGCGTCATCGAAGACGCAGCACACGCGATCGGCTCGAGCTGGGGCGGCCGCCCGATCGGCTCCTTCGGCGATCTGGTGTGCTTCAGTTTTCATCCGAACAAGAACATCACCACCATCGAAGGCGGTGCGATCGCGACCGGCGATGCCGGTGAACTGCAGCTGATCGAACAGCACCGCTTTCATGGCATCCGCAAAGATGCCGACGGCAATGTGGACGTAGCACTGCCCGGCGGGAAGGCCAACATGTCCGACGTTTCGGCGCGGATCGGCCTCGGACAATTGCCGCATCTCGATGGATTCAACGCACGGCGGCGCGAACTCGCCGCTGCCTATCTTGCGAACCTCGCCACCGTCGAGGGTCTGCTGCTGCCTGCGAAGGGAGATGAAGGCCACAGCTGGCACATGTTCGCTCCCTTGCTCTGCCTGCAGGAACTGCGTATCACGCGCCAAGAATTCATCCAGGGAATGCGCGACCGCAACATCGGCGTCGGCGTGCACTATCCCGCCATGCACCTCTTCAGCTACTACCGTCGGCTCGGCCATGACGAGGGCGATTTTCCGAACGCCGAAAGGATCGGTCGCGAAACCGTCACGCTCCCACTCTATCCGGCGATGAACATTGCGGACGTCGAACGCGTCTGCGATGCCGTGCGACACATTCTTGGAAGCCCCCATCGATGACCGGCCTTGACCTCAGCATCGTGATCCCGGTGTACAACGAGCAGTCGGTCCTGCCGCAACTGTTCGCCCGGCTCTATCCCGCGCTCGACGGCATGCGCCGGCCGTACGAGATCGTCTTCATCGACGACGGCAGCGCCGACCGCTCGGTCGCGATGCTGCGTTCGCAGTACCAGCAGCGGCCCGACGTCACTCGCGTCATCGTGCTCGCCGGCAACTTCGGACAGCACAATGCAATCCTCGCGGGCTTCGCACAGGCACGCGGATCGAGCGTCATCACGCTGGATGCAGACCTGCAGAATCCTCCGGAGGAAATCCCGCAGCTGCTGGCCGAGCTCGACAAAGGCCATGACTACGTCGGCACCATTCGGCAGGCGCGGCAGGACAGCTGGTTCCGGACCGCGTCATCGCGCCTGCTGAATCGCATCCGCGAACGAACCACCAGCATCCGCATCAGCGATCAGGGTTGCATGCTCCGCGGCTACGGACGAGGCGTCGTCGATGCGGTCAATGCGTGTCCCGAGGTCAACACGTTCGTCCCCGCGCTCGCGTACCTCTTTGCCAAGTCACCCACCGAGATCGAGGTACGGCACGAAGAGCGCGCCGCGGGCGAATCGAAGTATCCGTTGTATCGGCTGATCCGGCTGAACTTCGATCTGATGACGGGATTCTCGATCGTGCCTCTGCAACTCTATTCGGTGCTCGGCACCGTGATCTCGGCGCTGTCGCTCGCCTTCGTGGTCTTCCTCGGCATTCGTCGCCTGGTGATCGGGCCGGAGGCCGCCGGGGTGTTCACGTTGCTGGGAATCGCGTTCTTCCTCATCGGCATCGTACTGCTCGGTGTGGGGCTGCTCGGGGAATACATCGGTCGCATCTATGCTCAGGTGCTGAATCGCCCGCGCTACCGGATTGGAGCGATCCTGCAGTCCGACGACACATCGCGTGCCATTACCCGGCGCGAGGAAGAAGTCGCATGACGAGGGCGGTCATCTTCGGTTATGGCGACGTCGGCGTGCGCTGCCTGGCGACGGTTCTCGCTCACGACATCGACGTGCCGCTGGTCGTGACGCACGAGGACGATCCGGCCGAGACCCGCTGGTATCACAGCGTTGCCGAGTTCGCGCGCGATCGTGATATCTCCGTGATTACGGCA
>JAIBJL010000319.1 GCA_020029545.1 Gammaproteobacteria bacterium | reverse complement strand
TTGGTCGATCAGGTCTGCGCCGATGCCGTAGTACATCCCCGCGGTGAAGCAGCGACTACCGACCAACTGCTCCAACAGCTCGTTGATTCGGTCTGCTCGATAAGCGCGTTGCAAGTCCTCAAGAACTTCCCTGCCTTTTTTTCCTGGCATTCGACTGTCCGTCATTCCCTATCCGTTGGATCGTCTTATTCGCTGCTTGAGCAACGAGTACCCAGCTCCATGTCTGCATCCTACTAACGATGGCCTGAATCAGGCAAATGAATGTCTTTGTTCTGTCTCGATCACCCCAGGAGCAGAGCAGGAGTTCTGGCATGTGCAGGGTCCGTTGCAGTTGAGGAGCGCGAAAATATGTGGGACGCACGTGCGTCAGTCAAGCACCGCAGATAGGAAAATTCAAACCTAGCCAGGAGTCTTCACCGATAGCCGCGCACCGACCGGACTTCGATATGATGGAATCCCGCCAACCGCTGCTGTGTCCCGGAGCTTGCTGTGACTCATCGCCTGCGTATCGCATCGATCGCGTGCAGCATTCTGCTGCTGTCTCTTCTGCCGGCGATGACGCTCGTCGCTGCGCCGCAGAGTACCGCGGCGCAGTTGATAGCCCGGTTGCGCATGCAGAAGATTCCGGGCGAAGGCGCGTGGTTTGCCGGCACTTATCGAAGCAACGACGCTCTGCCGACACTGGACACGCGGTATCGGGGCACACCGCATGTGGCGGGCAGCGCCATCTATGCGCTGGTGACCCACGAAGATTTTTCGGCACTGCACCGGTTGCAAACCGATGAAATCTGGCATTACTACGGCGGATCGCCGCTCGAAATACTGTTATTGCATCCCGACGGCCACGGCGAAAAAGTCCTGCTTGGCTCCGACGTGCTCGCGGGGCAAATTCCTCAGCTCGTCGTGCCGCGCGGCGTGTGGCAAGGCGCGATGCCCGTGGACTCCGGGCCCAGTGCATATACATTGTTCGGATGCACGCTCGCACCCGGCTTTGAGTACGGCGATTTCCAGATCGGGTATCGAGATGAACTGCAACAGCAGTATCCGGCATTCGCCGCCAGAATTGCGCAGCTCACCCGCAGAGAATTCGCAACGCAACCGGTGGGCATGCGACAGCGTGATCCCGCTGTCGAGACCGGCACTCCACGATCGACCCTGTTTGCGGCGACGGAGGTGAAGGCGATCGATGCCGCGCCTGGAGTCCAGCTACGTAGACTCGTCGGTCGGGACGCGAAATTCAGAACAGCCAAGTACAGTATTGCGCAGTTCACGTTCGCACCCGGCATGGGCATGCCGGCCAGTCACAATCAGGTCGCAGAGGAGACCTTTCTGATCACTGCCGGCCGCGGTGAAGTCATGCTCGACGGCAAGAAATCGCAAGTCGTCGCCGGCAGCACCGTCGTCATCGCACCGCAGGTTCGACACTCGATCAAGGCGGACGCCGGTGAACCCCTGGAGTTCTATGCGATCTCCATTCCTGCATTCAGCCCCGACGATTACATCGTCGCTCCCGAAAAATAGCAGCGGCAGGCGCGGTCACTCGAGTCAGCAGACTTGAGCTGAGGCCACGCTAGACCGCCAGGCATCTTGCTTCGCTCAGCGAAGAACTCGCACCGGGCCTCGTACTGGCCCCCCAGGCGATTCGCCACCCAACTGGATGTCGTGATCGACCAGCCATTCGTGAATGTCTTCGATGGTCCCCGACCACTGGGCGATTCTGCCGGTAGCATCGCGTAGCGGCTGCGCGCTTGCGTGCACCCAGCGATAGTCGCCATTGGCCTGGCGCACGCGATGCTCCATGTCGTAGTGGCTGCCATTGGCAACCGCGCGTTGCCAGGCAGCGAGCACCAGTTCGCGCTCCTCCGGATGCAGCGCCGCTTCAAAGCTGTCGATCGGGCCGCGAATCCCGGTCCATTCTCGCCATCGATCCCCCACGCACTGCAGCACGCCATCCGGCGTCGCGGTCCACGCCACCTGCGGATCGTCGTTGGCATCTGCATCGCAATGCGCCTCTCGCACACGTTGCGACCGATGCATGGCAGCCAGTTCCGTCAGGTCGGTGTGAATACCGACCCAGCCGCGCAGCGAGCCATCCGGGTTCATCATCGTCACGGCACGAACCAGCATGGGCCGATATTCGCCGTCGTGGCGTCGCAGCCGATACTGCAGTTGGTAGTTGGAACGAGTCTCGTAGGCGTGGCCCAGGGATTCAGCCACCAGATCCTGATCCTTGGGATGCACCGCACTCATCCAGCCCAGCCCCTTGAGTTCCTCGAAGCTTTGACCGGTATAGGCACTCCAGCCCGGCTGCGGCGCAGCGAATTCTCCGCTAGCCGGCATTTCCCACACAATCGCGGCGCTGGCTTCGACGAGCGACCGGTAACGCGCCTCGCTGTCGCGCAATGCCAGCATGGCGCGGTCGCGTTCGTCTGCGGAATGCGCGTGCTCCAGCGCATGAAACGTGCGTTCAGCGACTTCGCAAAGCAGCACTGCTTGTTGCGAAGTCCAGCGATGGCCGGCCTGCTGGTAGACATACATCGTCGCGATCAGCCGCTCATTCTTCACGATCGGCATCGCCATTCCGCTCTGAGCCTTGTCATACGATCCGAGCAGTCCATCGGGAATGTGTGCCCGCGGATCGATCAGCGGGTCTTCGACGCTCACCGGTTGACCGCTGCGACAACGCGCAATGAACGCGGGACCGAACTCGCTCAGGTGCAGCCGTCCTGGCAGCCGCAGTACCTGACCATCGGTCCACTCGCTGCGAACCTGCAGCAGCATCTCATCACCCTCCTGCGTTTCCGCGTAGCCGCAGCGGCTTGCGTGCAAAAACTCACCCAGCATCCGGGTACTGACTGCCAGAATATCGGTCGGGCTCCGCAGCTCACGCAGCGCCGCCTCCAGTTGCAGACGGAATGCCTGATGCTGCCGGACGATGACCTGATGCGTCGTTTCGATACAGATGACCAGAATGCCGCCGATGCCATTGGCTGCTGTGTCGTCATCGATCGGGCTGCAGCTGTACGTCCAGTAGGCGTCTTCCTGCACGCCATTTCGCAGGAACGGCAGTCGATGATCTTCGCGCCACGAGGCGCCGTGACCTGTCATGACCTGGTCGAGCTGCGGATGAATGATGTCCCAGATCGGTTGCCACATCTCCCGACCCGGCTTGCCCAGCAGCCGTGGATGCCACTCGGGACCGATCAATCGCGCGAATACATCGTTGTACAAACGGATGTAGTCCGGCCCCCAGAAAATGACGATCGGATGATTCGTCGTCAGCATCAAGCGCACTACCGTGCGCAGGCTCTGCGACCAGGTTGCCGGCGAGCCGAGCGTCGACGACCAGTCGTGCGCGCAAATCAATGCTCGCATCTCGCCGCCAGCGGCGAGGAATCCGGTATCCCGTCGCATGGCCTCCGCTGGAGGCACATCCGGCGAATCCCCGAGTGAACCTGTATCGCGTTCCTTGCGATCGTCGTTTTCTATTTCGTTCACAGCAGCGTCCCGCATTACGGCAAAGATTGCTGAGCGACGGCGTTGAAGTGCATCACTGCAGGCTTCCCCCTATCCACTTTGATATCCATCGCGACCCTATGCAATATTTTGTCATACGCAATTGCCGCAGGAAACGTGGCTTGAACCCAAATGGCGTTGCACGTTGGCTGTCGGCAAGCGCCGGAGTACTGGAAACCCGTACTGTTGACCTCTCATCCCCGTATGCGACAGCGAGATGGCGATTGCAATGCACCCCGTTACTGGTTGTCGTAACAACAGTGGACCAAGATTTTGTGCCAGCGAGGCTCAGCTGCCTTGCGGTCGTCCGGTGTTCTCCGTCCCGATCTATTGATTGGCGCGAGGCTCTCACGATCAGTGATCCTGCATGATCCTGGAATCACAGCGCCGCCGTCGGTTACCACAGCGCCGCGGCATCGACCGAACATAACCACGGCGTGCACCTGCAATAGCCCAGTGTTACCGAAGAGTTCAGGCTGACCAGCACGGTGTCATGTCACAACTCCGTGCAACCCCCGGAGTCTTCGCACCAATCTGAGACGCCTTCACCGCAGGGTATGCGAACGGCAGCCTACCATTTCGCTTTATGGTTCGTACTCAATCTGAACTTATCCCCTGCGACGGCAAGCGGCTTTATCTGTCCGCTACTAGCCCATGGCGTCGTGCACGCGCGTTCACGCTGCTTGAACTGATGATCGTCCTTGCCGTCGCCGGTCTGCTGTCCGCATTCGCTATCCCGAGCTATCGCGACATCCTCGAGAAACAGAAGATCGGGCAGTGTGTTCGCGATCTGACACGCATCGCCGGGCAGCTAGAGAAGTATCGGACTCTCAACGGACGGTTGCCCGATACCCTGCTCGAAGTGAATCTTCAGGATTTGAAAGATCCCTGGGGCGCCGGCTATGACTATCTCAATTTCAATTCCAAGGATCCGGGTGTCGCAGGCAAGATTCGCAAGGATCACAACCTGCATCCACTGAACACGGAGTTCGACCTTTACAGCCGCGGGCCGGACGGCAAGTCGAATGCACCACTGACTGCCGCAGCCAGTCGCGACGATGTGATCTGGGCTCGTGACGGTGGCTTCATCGGTTCCGCCAAAGATTTCTGATGGCGAGTCACACCTCATTCACAGGCCTCGGCACGCGAGTCGCCGTGCGCACGTTTTTGATGTTCTGTGCGTGCGCGGTAGTGCCTAGCCTGCTCGTGACAACACTGGGTTACCGGATCGTCAGCGCCAGCTTCCATGAGCAAGCGGACAACCGGCTGCATGACGCCACCAAGGCGTACGGACTACTGCTGTTTGAAAGGCTGCGACAGGCCGACGAACTCCTGTACGAACTGGCCGGCGCCGCTCTGAAAGACGAACTCGGGGCTAATCAACTGACTCGCTTCGAATCCTCGCGGCTCAGGATCGTCGATATCACGACGATGACGGACGACGCGAATCCGGTTACCGACGTCTCGGGTACGACTGATGCGAAGGACTCGTTGGTTCTGTCAACCCAAAAAATCGGCCAGGAGCCGGAAGTCTCGTTGACGATCAAACGCAGCGATGGCGTTCGCACCGTCAGCATCGTCGGCGCGCTGCAGAACGATTACCTCTGGGACAACGATGCGATCCTGCTGAGCCAGGCTCAACTGTGCGTTCATCTTCAGGACGGTGGTATTCTCCACTGCAGCGGCGAACCGGTAACGGATGACAGCGCACTGACGTCCGACTGGTCGTTATTTCTGCCGCCGCGTTATCACGCCGCTCCCTGGTCGATCCGGGCCACGCAAGCGAACACGGCGCTCGGCACACTGGCCTCCCTGCGACACACGACGCTCGTGGTCACGATTGCTTCGATACTCATTGCCTTGCTGCTCAGTGTCGTGCAGATCCGGCGCAGCCATTATCCGCTCACGCAGTTGACACAGGCCGCCCGCCGCATGGGTAAGCGCCGCTTCGATACGCGGCTCACGATCAGCTCGAAGGATGAATACGCAAAGCTCGGACGGGCGTTCAACACGATGACCCGTAGCTTGTCGCGACAGTTTTTGCTGCTACGAACATTGGCGCGAATCGATCGTCTGATTCTCGAAGAACCCTCCATGGCTCTCCTGGTGAAGCGGGTGCTGCCCTCGCTGCCGCGGCTGCTGGAAAGTCCTGCCGTTGCACTGGTCCTGCAAACGAATGAGGAACTGACAGCTTACGTCGCTCGCATTCGCTCTCCCGCTATTCAGGTGTTTCGATTGCAGGGTAAAACACTTTCAGCTTTGGAACGCGCGTGCGGCGACGCTGATTTCGAGTTGGCCGCGGCCGACTGCATGGAGATGTCCGAAGCGCTCGCCTGTCGACGCGTACTGGGCCTGCGCATCGATGTGGGAACGAGGCTGGCAGGCGTGCTGCTGCTCAGCCGCAATGAACGATTGACGAACGCGACTCAGCGACGACAGGCGCGACCGCTGGCC
>JAIBJL010000318.1 GCA_020029545.1 Gammaproteobacteria bacterium | reverse complement strand
GTAGGCTGCGGCGCTATCGCCTGCGCGAGGGCAGTCGATCCTCCGAAGAGGCCGGTCACCGCAACAACCGGGATTGCAAGGAGGGAGTATCTGCCGCCGCAGCGTTTGCGGCGAGAGTAGTCTAGCTTGGTTTGCGAGCTTGATATCGACCGACAATGTAGCGTGTGCATTTTGGGTTCCTTCCTTAAGATCGTAGGGCTCAAAAAAACCATGTCTTCAGATATGGCGAATCAGCGGATGTCCTCTCCTGATCACTAATCGATCCTCGCGCAACGTTATCTGACCAGGGCTTGCGCATGGATCGCTCCTCGCTATTTAAAACTATTGCGATACGCATCGCCCGCCGGCCCGTATTGGTCGTCCGATAATTTTCCTGGAAATTCGTTGTTGGAATTCCAATAGGTCTGATAGACCACGTTGTGAGTGTCGAACCAGGCTTTAGCGCGCGAGATGTAAGGCGCAGCCGAATTCGACATGATGCCCCATTCCGAATAAGCCGTCGGCTTGCCATGCGTGGCGGCAAATTGCTGATGCCAGTTGAGCCCCCATTGACGGTTCAACATTGAATTCCACGCATCGACCGGATCGGCGGTTTCCCATCCTGTGTTCCAATAGAAATCCATGCCGATGATGTCGACATAGGCATCGCCTGGATAAGCGTCTTCGGGATTCGCACCGACATCGCCGACGTTGACGTTCCACTCGAATACGAACCGGTTGGAGACCGAACGGAAGGTGGTGACGAATTGACGGAACGCGCCGATGAAAGCCTGTGACTTGCCGCCGTGCGTGGTCCATGCAAACCAATTGCCGTTGAATTCCCAGCCGGTGCGAATATAGATCACCGCATCTTGCGGTCGATATCCTGCAAGCGTTTTCGCGGCTCGCAAGTAATGATCGTTGTAACTGCCTTTGGCGGCTTCCTCCAAATTGGCGCCGTTCGGTATCAACGGCACCGACCACAACACCGGCCTATCGATCGCGCCCCACACACCCGCGGCCCAACCGACCGATCCGTCGTAATCCGCCCAATTGGCGTTACCGGTGTAACCCAAAATTCCGTCGACGTGCCGGCCGAGCCAATTTTCAAATTTCTGAATCCCCTCGACATTGTTGCCGACGTACGCGCCGAGCAAGAGATGCTGCTGATTGAGCTGCACCGGATTGTTGACGTTGACGGACAACGAGCCGGCATCGGCGTCGCTCGTGAAAGATTGCCCTGCAGGGCTATTCCACGCGTGTGCAGTCAACGTGAGCGCACCGTTGGAAATTTGCGTCGTGTCCACCTCCGACGTTGCACGAGTGTGGTCCGGCGAGACGGTCGCTCTGCTCAACAACTGCCCGTTGCGAAACAACTCGACGTTCTGGAATCCTTGGCCGGTCAATTCAAACGCCGCGCGCCCCGACACGGTGGCATTCGCGGCCGGTGTCGACCAACGCAAAGTGACCGCGGATGCACCGGCGTTGTTGACGTTTAAAGTTAAAGACCCCGCATCCGCTTGGCTGGTGGCGAATCGAGTCACGCGATTATTCGATGCGTGTGCCGTCAGCGTAAGCGCGCCATCGGGGAATTGCTTGGTGTCGATGGTCGCCGAAGCGGATGCAGAATCGGCAGCGATCGTCGCTTGCGTCAACAACTGCCCGTTGCGAAAAATGTTCACGTTCTTCAACGACTGGCCGGCTAGCTTGAGTTGCACCGGTCCGGAAACCGTCGCCCCCGCGGCGGGAGCGGCCCATGTCAGCTTTACCGGCTTGCTCTGCGCATGGGCGTCGGCATTTGCGAACAGCGAAGCGAACAACATCGTCACAACGAAATAGGCGCGGTGTGCGACAGATCGACTCGAAATATTCATGAGCCGTCGATTCATGAGCCCTCGCAATTGCGACGAGTCGCGAGCGAACGAATGCAGAGCGCAGCGTGATTGGCACCAAGGCCAATCGAACGTCGTCGAAACAAGGAAGGGACTGCAAGATGCCTATGACGAAGCAACGATGCAATAGGAAAGCGCGTCGTCGATTGGAGTCATTTGTATCCAGAAGCTACGGCGTAGCCAAGCGCTACGACACGACAATCGCGACAAATTCACATGGGAGAGCATCAGTACCGCAAATCGCTTGCGCTTGTCGCCGACGTATTGGAGCGCATTTCGCGCAATTACGGATGTTGTTCTTCCTGCAGTTCGAATCCGGATTCGACTGAGATAGCGGTGCTTGCAAAATTCACGAATTACTTCCCAACCGTGCGTCGGGGGGCGGCGCGCGATGAAGCGCGCTTCGGGAACACCGTCTTCATGTTTCCTGAGACAAGAGCGTCGATCGGGATGGCTCTAGTCTTCGGTCCTAACTCATAAGTCCTCGTTCCAGGATAGAACACGACCAACTGTTCGAGGCGAAGATCATCCAGAGCGATTCGCATCGAAGGCGTCATCGCCGGCGCATCCGTCCGCTTGATCTCGACTCCCACCCTTCGGCCGTCTTTCAGAAGTAGAAGATCGAGTTCTGCTCCTTGATGCGTTGCCCAGAAATATGCTTGATCCGGCTGCAGCGTATTGATCACTTCCTCGACTACATACCATGAAAATCCACCAGTAGATGGGGCGATTTCATGGTGTTTATGGAGGCCGGCAAAAGTAGCTGGTTTGAGTCAGTTTCGGAGATGGCGTCCAGTCGAGCAGCTTGAGTGCTCATGGCGGCTTTCCCCCGTGCTGCAGAGGAAATGCGGGTAGGCTCGCCGAAGTCGGCGTGCAGACGCTGGCTTCAAACCAGGCAGTGCCGCTGTGGTTCAAAAGCCATGGTGGTGAGCGACTGCTGAAAAACGACGATTCGATAGCAAGAAACGGATCGTTCGCAGAATCCTACAGCCTGATCATGGCGCATCCGTCTGCGGCAATTGGAGACCAGGCATGAATGCATTGAGCGGTAGGGTAGCCATCATCACCGGCGCCAGTTCAGGAATCGGGTACGCGACAGCGCGTCTTTTCGCGCGCGAGGGGGCAAGACTCGTGCTGGTCGCACGACGTAAACCGGAACTTGAGACCCTTGTTGCGGAGATCAAGGCAGCGGATGCGCACGCCGCTGCTCTCGTCGGCGATGTTGCAGATGAGCACTGTGCGAAGACGGCCGTAGAGATGGCTGTGAATCTGTTCGGAGGTCTCGACGTTGCGTTCAACAATGCCGGCACGCTCGGGGAGATGGGTCCGACGCCGGACATCTCCGTCGCCGGATGGACCGACACGCTCGCCACGAATCTCACAAGCGCTTTCCTTGGCGCGAAGTATCAGATTCCTGCGATGTTGGTGCGAGGGCGAGGCTCTGTCATGTTCACGTCAACTTTCGTGGGCTATACGGCCGGACTGCCACACATGGCCGCCTATGCTGCAAGCAAAGCAGGACTCATCGGCCTCACCCAGGTTCTGGCGGCCGAGTTCGGAACGAAGGGGATTCGCGTGAACGCCATTCTTCCTGGCGGAACTGACACGCCAATGGGCCGTTCGGTTGCAAATACTGCCGAGGCCAAAGCCTTCGTCGAGAGCTTGCACGCTCTCAAGCGCCAAGCGACACCGGATGAGATCGCGCACTCCGTGCTCTACTTGGCGTCCGATGCCTCGAGCTTTACGACTGGCACGTCGTTGCTCGTTGATGGCGGAGCGTCAATCAACAGAATGTAATTTCGCGCTGCCGGCATGCACGACGGCGACGCACCGATTGCAAGGTCGGGAGCCCTCGACCGGGAACCCTGCGGAAGGCAGCTGCCTTTAGTGGAGAGGCGCTCCTTGCCTGGATTTTTGACGGTGAATCGATCACCACAGCGGGCGGAGTCGTCCGTCGGTCCACTGCGATGCGGCAAGATTCTGCGCACGACCGCAAGCGCCGCCACTATTTTTGGTACGCGTCCAGACTTGATTACGCGTGCGGTTGGGGTGCCGCCCCCGAGATCTACGGTCCAGAATAGCGCCCTGTAAAACGCATCGCGGATGAGCGGCAAGACCTTGGCAATGACCCATCGAGCCAAACAGGCGGACTTGCACGCCGAGGGGCGTGACAGCAACGCCTCTTCCCAAGCACTTTCTCACATCAGAGTGCTGGATCTGTCGCGCATTCTCGCCGGGCCTTGGTCTGCGCAGCTGCTCGGAGATCTGGGTGCCGAGGTCATCAAGATTGAACGTCCGGGGTCCGGCGACGACACGCGCGGATGGGGGCCGCCCTTCCTGGCACCAGCGAATGAAGCGCAGCCCGCGCAGTCGGCCTATTACCTGTCGGCGAACCGGAACAAGAGATCGGTGACCGTCGATATTTCGACGTCGGAGGGGCAGCGGATCGTCAGCGATCTGGCGGCGACTGCCGATGTCCTTATCGAGAATTACAAGGTAGGCGGCCTGCGTGCTTATGGGCTCGACTATGAAAGTCTGCGCCAGGTGAATCCGCGATTGATCTATTGCTCCATCACCGGCTTCGGCCAGACCGGGCCCTCCGCCGCGCTTCCCGGCTACGATCTTTTGATTCAGGCCATGGGCGGGCTCATGAGTATCACCGGCGGCAAGGCCAGTGGACCGCAAAAGGTAGGCGTTGCCGTCGTCGATATTCTGACGGGACTGTACGCGACCACCGGCATCCTCGCGGCACTCGCGCATCGCGAACGAACCGGCGAGGGGCAGCATATCGACCTTGCCTTGTTCGATGTGGAGGTGGCCTGCCTCGCCAATCAGGGCATGAACTATCTGGTATCCGGCAAGTCGCCCGGACGCATGGGTAATGCCCATCCCAATATCGTTCCTTATCAAGACTTCGCGACAGCCGACGGCTTCATGATTATTGCGGTCGGCAATGACGCCCAATTCGGCCGCTTGTGCGCGGCGCTGGGACTGGATGCACTCGCCCGAGAGCCGCGCTATGCCACCAACAGCGGCAGGGTTGCCAACCGCGACGCGTTGATCGAACAACTGGCCGCAACGCTTGCCACGCGCTCGACACGCGAATGGGTTTCGATCATTCAGGCTGCGGATGTTCCCTGCGGACCCATCAATGCGATCGGTGAAGTGTTCGAAGATCCGCAGCTCATCGCACGGGGCATGCAGCTGACGCTGGAACAGCCTGGCGGTCCGCCGTGTCCATCGATCGCAAATCCGCTCAAGTTGTCGGGTACGCCGGTCCGTTACCGCTACCCCCCGCCCCGACTGGGCGAGGCCAATGCGGACATTCTGGGCGGCCGCCTGGGCATCGACCCGGATGAACTGGCACTCCTCGCCCGAAGGAAGGTGATATGAGCGATTTCGTCCGGATCGACATCGATCGCGGTGTCGCTACATTTACGCTCGACGCTGCTGCGACTCGCAACGCGCTGGCCGACGACGCGCAATACGCTTCCATCGAGGCAGCCTGCAAGCGTGTGGAAGCCGATCCTTCGATCCGCGCCGTCATACTGACAGGAGCCGGATCTGCCTTCTGCGCCGGCGGCGACATCAAGGCAATGCTGGCGCGAACCGAGAATCCAGCGCTCGAACCCGTCGACGACCGCTATCACTACAAGCACGGCATTCACCGTATTCCGCTGGCGCTGTTCGATCTCGAAGTGCCCGTGATCGCGGCCGTCAACGGACCGGCAATCGGTGCCGGGCTGGATCTTGCGTGCATGTGTGATATTCGCATCGCCGGCCAACGTGCCCGCTTCGCCGAGAGCTTCGTCAAGCTGGGGATCATCCCCGGCGATGGCGGGGCGTTTCTGTTGCAGCGGATCGTCGGCATATCCAAGGCCGCGGAACTGACCTTTACCGGACGCACCATCAACGTCCTCCGCAGGCATTGCGCATGGCCAAACGACTCCTGCGGGAGGCGCAGACCAGTCGCATCGAGACAGTACTTGAACTGTCGGCTGCATTTCAGGCGCTCGCCCACGCCACGAGAGATCACCACGCACTGGTGCGCGCGGCAGTCGGCCGGCTGGGAAAAAACGTATGAAGCAGTACGCCACCAAGGTGCCGTTGCGCGACGGCACGATGGGTGCCTGGATCGCGCTGCCGGAAGGTCGGCCCAAAGGGGCGATCATCGCGATCATGGAAATCTGGGGTGTGAACGACACCATGCGTGCCCACGCGCTGGAATTCGCGGCAGCGGGCTATGTGTGCCTGGTGCCCGACTTGTTCTGGCGCCAGGAGCCGGGTGTCGAGCTGTTCGATCACAAGCCC